>JASJHH010000123.1:0-6199 GCA_033791145.1 Legionella sp. | reverse complement strand
GGGTTTTGAAAATAATGTATTTAAAGCCACTATTTCTGTAATGCGACCGGCTTCCATGAGCGCGACACGATGTGCAAGCTGTTTCACAACATCCATTTCATGCGTAATTAAAACAATCGTAATGCCGTATTCATGATTAATTTTTTTAAGTAGCGCTAAAATGGCTTTTGTCGTTTCAGGGTCGAGTGCTGAGGTTGCCTCATCACAGAGTAATACTTTAGGTTCGCTGGATAGAGCACGTGCAATTGCAACACGTTGTTTTTGTCCGCCACTTAAAGCAGCCGGATAGGCGCCTGCTTTATTACTTAATTCAACTAAGGCTAATAATTCATCAACGCGTTTTTTGATATGCGCATCTGACGCGCCTTGGATGCGTAGCGGAAGCGCGATATTTTCAAATACAGTCTTGGCTTGTAGTAAATTAAAATGCTGAAAAATCATGCCAATTTGATGACGTGCTTCACGCAAAGCCTGTGGCGTAAGCGCGAGCATATCTTGCTGATTAACAGAAATAGCGCCGCTATCAGGACGTTCAAGTAAATTAATACAGCGCAATAAAGTAGATTTTCCGGCGCCACTTTTGCCTATGATGCCAAAAATCTCACCGGCATTAATCGCTAAATTAATATCAGAAAGGGCATGATGGCTGCCATAGTGCTTGTTTAGACCTGTTAGTTTTATCATATGAGCTATGCTGGCTAATTAAAATGCTTCTCGAGTATATCGAAATTGAGCGAGTTTTAACAATTTTCAGCAGTCCTGTCAGGTTTTATAAACTATAGTTAAATTATATAAGCGATTTATAAAGGGTGTTTCTATGGGGCAAACAGAAGAAGTTATTGCTTTGATAAATCAGGGGGGAAATAGACGAAGCCATCGAAATAATTCAAAAAAACATGCCTCCTGAATCTGAATCTGAATCTGAGAATGAGGATGCCGGCATGTTTATGGATGACTTGGCCGCATCCGAACGAGAACGACAAATAAAAACCTATCGGGATAAGGTACGCGAAGTCATTTTTTCGACTGCGCCACCGCCCTCAGATGAGCTGCTAGATAACTGGATGAAGTTTGTTGCTGAAATGACAAAAGCAAAAGTTTATCCAGGTGAAAATTGGTCGGTGGCTAGACTGGAAGAAATATTAAACAACAACGCTAATGATGCAAATAGAAGCAGACAATTATTAGCTTGTTTAAAATATGAAACCAATCGAAAGGCTTTAGGTAAGATGCGGATTAATGCAGAAACTTTGAAAAAAATCATACCCGAATTAAATTTAATCAATGAATCAGTTGAATTTAAAAATGATAACTCTGAAGCAGCAAAATATTTACGTGTTTTTATAGACGGCTTTAAGCGTTTGAAGGTACCTACTCTAAAAGCTTTGTATGAGCTATATGAGGCAGAGCAAAAGCGTTGAACCAACGCCTCGAAGAGGGAACCTTTCAGACTATAATGAGACGATTCAAAAGTGCAATGGGTTATAGTACACAACCTAAAAGCGATTCTGACAATAGTAGCCATTTTAAAAAAAACAAATAGAGCATTCCTGGGAGTGACAGCGTCCGTGCGTAAGGTGAGTGAGTAATAACCAAACTCGAATTAATAAAATCTTAAGCTTTAAGTGTTAGAATTGCAGTTATTGTTGTTTTTTTGTAATGGTAATAATATGAATGATGTAGCAAGACCCAAAGACAAAATTAAAAAAATTGAAAATAGAGTTACGCCTGACAATATAGCTTCTATCGATAAGATATCTTCGATAGATACAGAAAGCACGGCGAGCCTGAGTATGAGCAGTAGCGGCCTTTCTCTCGATGAGCTTGATAATGAAGTGGGTACCGTGTTACGGCGAGTCTCAGAGAATTTATCATGTAATTCGGATAATTCGGAGTTATCAGATAATTCGGAGTTAGATGATTTGCCCTTTGCCGAGCTTGTTTGTTATGAGCCAGAAAAAGAAGCTTCTGAGCCTAGCAACAGCACCTCTCGAGGATCTGACTCACCGGTGTTTTTTAAGGTCCCGCCAAGAGCCCAAACACTGAGTCATGCTTCAAATAATCACCCCAATAAAGATAATATTTTAGAAGCAGATTATGATCAATGGATTGAAGATTTTTGTGATGATATTCGGAATAATAATTTACCGCATGACGAGTATGACTTAAGATATACGCACTTACCGTCGCTTGACAACATGAGGCAGTTGATTGATGCCGCTTGTTCCCGAAAAGCATCCCATGATTTAATTATTAAATTACCTGCCTGGTCAAACCCAGCGTACCTCAGGCCTAAAATAACGCATCTAGCGTTCAATGCAAGCAACGGAGTTGATATTGAGTCGATTAAACGCTCGATGCACTATTTAATGCAGGAAGTGATGTTGAGAGGGGCCCAGCAGTATTCTGATGGTGAATACTGCGTTATCCCTTCTGCTTTGCAAGCGGACTTTTTAAATTCACTAGAAGTTAATCTAGTGGAAGTCAAGCCTTCACAAGGCGCATGCTGCGTTTCATAGTAATGCCTCGGCTTGGAGCTCGGGTCTGTTTTTAAAGTGCTCGAGTGCTTCAGGGTTTTCAAGTGAGCTTAAATTTTGAATGGCCTCGCCTTGTACTGCTTGGCGTGCTGCGACTTCAACGATTTTTCCGTTGATGGTTCTTGGAATATCCGGAACAGCTAAAATTTTAGCGGGCACATGACGGGGTGAGGCTTGAGTTCGAATGGTTTGCTTGATTTTGGTACGCAAAGCATTATCCAGTTCTGTGCTTTCTTGAAGTTTTACAAATAAAACAACGCGCACGTCACCTTGCCAGGGTTGGCCAATCACAAGGCCTTCAATAATTTCAGGCAAACCTTCAAGAGGCCTATAAATTTCAGCGGTACCAATGCGAACACCACCTGGGTTTAACACAGCATCTGAACGGCCATAAATAATTAAGCCGCCGTGCTCTGTTAAGGCCGCGAGGTCGCCATGCGCCCAAACGCCAGGAAAACGCTCAAAATAGGCTTTGTGATATTTTTTACGTGCATCATCCTGCCAAAATCCAACAGGCATCGATGGAAAAGCCTGTGTACAAACCAATTCACCTATTTCTCCTGTTTTTGCGGGCTTGCCTTGCTCATTAAATATTTGAACAGCCATGCCAAGGCCGATGCACTGGAGTTCGCCGCGATAAACCGGGGTAATTGGATTGCCGAGTGCAAAGCACGACACAATATCAGTGCCACCTGCGATAGAGCTTAATTGAACGCTAGATTTTATCTTGTCTCGTACAAAATTATATTGCTGAGGCAGCAAAGGGGAGCCGGTAGAGAGTATGGTATGGAGTGCTTTGAAGTTTAAATTTGTATTGGGTTGACTCTCTTTTTTCTCGATGGCAGCTAAAAAGCGTGCGCCAGTGCCAAAAACACTTACTGATTCATCTTCGAGTATCTGAAAAATCGCATCTAATTTGGGATACATCGGTGAGCCATCGTACAAAACAAGTGTTGCGCCTAAGGCAAGCCCTGAAACCATCCAGTTCCACATCATCCAACCACAAGTAGTATGAAAAAATAACGTATCATTGGTATTTAAATTCGTATGTAACCCGAGTTCTTTGAGGTGCTGGAGCAACACACCGCCTGTGCTATGTACAATGCATTTAGGCACGCCTGTTGTGCCTGATGAAAACAAAATAGTCCAAGGGTGATCAAATGCCTGAGGAATGGGCTCAAACTGCGTATCTGATGTAAGAAAATCATCCCATGGGAATGCTTTGCGAGGTAAGTCAGGCAGGTTTAAAACAGGGCAAATCACAAGCGTTTGAATCGATGGTATGTCTGCAAGTAATGCTTCTGTTTTTTGTTTTAAATTAAATGCTTTGCCATGGTAGGTGTAACCGTCGCAGGTGAATAAGAGTTTGGGTTTGATTTGCCCGAGCCTATCAACGATTGCGGAAACGCCAAAATCAGGGGAGCAAGCCGACCAAATCGCACCGATAGAAGCTGTGGCAAGCATCGCAATCACGGCAAATGCGCTATTGGGTAATACGCCCGCCACACGGTCACCTGATTGAATGCCTTGTGTTTTAAGGCCTGCAGCACAGCGTGCTACTTGTTTTTTTAAATCTTTATAGCTTAAAACCTCGCGCCCACCCATTTCGTTTAGGCTAATCAGCGCTGGGTGGTCATCTTCTCGTTTGAGCAAATAGTCTGTGATATTTAGCGTCGCGCCTTCGAACCATTGTGTGTCTATCATATGTGCTGTTTTTTTAAGAATATTTTCAGGTGGCGTATTAAAATTAACTTTAAAAAAATCAGCAATGGCTTCCCAAAACAAAGCAGGATTCGCAATAGACCAGGCATGCAGGGCTGTATAATCAGGCAGTGTTAATTGATGTTTTTTTTCGATGGTATGCATGAAGCGCATCATGGCTGTTTTTTCGATATCTTTCGGCATCCAAACCGGGTCATTCATGTGTGTTTACCTTTGCTGCGAAGCAGCGAGTATGTGATAATTAGGTTCTCGCTATTTTATACGGATGAACCAATGGAAGACAACAAACAAAAAGCTTTAAATGCTGCTTTATCCCAAATTGAACGCCAGTTTGGGAAAGGCTCTGTGATGCGAATGGGAGACGGAACAGCCGTTCGTGATATTGAAGCCATTTCAACAGGCTCAATTACGCTTGATGTCGCACTTGGCATAGGCGGCTTACCGAAAGGCCGAATTGTTGAGATTTATGGTCCCGAATCATCAGGTAAAACGACTTTAACCTTGCAAGTGATTGCTGAATGCCAAAAAAATGGCGGAACTGCTGCATTTGTTGATGCAGAGCATGCACTTGACCCAAGTTATGCCAAACGACTCGGTGTGAGTGTAGAAGAGCTTTTAATTTCGCAACCGGATACAGGTGAGCAAGCATTAGAAATTACAGATATGCTTGTGCGTTCAGCCGCTGTTGATGTGATTGTGGTGGATTCAGTTGCAGCACTTACACCAAAAGCTGAAATCGAAGGCGACATGGGTGACTCACATATGGGCTTACAAGCACGCTTGATGTCACAAGCGCTCAGAAAACTCACCGCTAATATTAAACGCTCGAATACGCTCGTGATTTTTATTAACCAAATTCGAATGAAAATCGGCGTGATGTTTGGTAACCCTGAAACCACGACAGGCGGGAATGCTTTAAAATTTTATGCGTCTGTGCGCCTAGATATCAGACGAACAGGTGCCATTAAAAAAGGCGATGATATTCTGGGTAACGAAACCCGTGTGAAAGTTGTGAAAAATAAGGTGGCCCCTCCGTTTAAGAAAGCAGAGTTTGATATTTTATATAACGAAGGGATTTCACGAGAAGGCGAAATTATATCTTTAGCGACACAACTGGGTTTTATTGAAAAAGCAGGCGCTTGGTATAGTTATAACCAATCTAAAATTGGCCAAGGTAAAGACAACGTTCGGCAGTATCTCAAAGACAATCCAGAGATATCAGCTGAAATTGAAGCGCGTGTTCGTGCAGCGTTATTAGATAATATCACTGAGACAGCCGATGCTGAGACGCCTGAGTTAGTTGATGGCTAAAATGCCAGAAGGTTATGATGTGGCTGTTCGCTTGCTCTCACGGCGCGAGCACAGCGCACATCAGCTTCGACAAAAATTAGAGCTAAGAGATTTTTCAGCTGATGCAATCGATGTAGTGCTTGAGAAATGCCTACAACTTGATTTACAAAGTGATGCACGGTTTGCAGAGATGTTTTGTCGTGGGCGAATTAACCGCGGCTATGGGCCTTTGGTGATTCGGCAATTATTGCGACAGGCTGGGGTTTCGGCAGAGCTGAGCGACGCAGCACTCGAACAAGCCGAAGTATCACTGAATTGGCAAGACGAAGTGTCACGCGTATGGCATAAAAAATATCGTGGTGTGGCTGATAATATCTCACCGCAGGCACAACATAAGCAACGGCAGTTTTTAAGCTACCGAGGATTTCCCGAAGCAAGCATTAAGCAGTTTTTTGAGCAATTTATTCAAACCAGGTGTCACCATGAAATTGATGAGTAGTGCAGCAATCCGACAAGCTTTTTTAGATTATTTTAAAAAAAACCAACACAAAACAGTACCCTCGCATATTTTAATTCCTGATAATGATCCGACGCTGTTATTTGTTAATGCAGGTATGGTGCCATTTAAAGAAACGTTTTTAGGTTTGGAA
>JASJHH010000122.1:0-30393 GCA_033791145.1 Legionella sp. | reverse complement strand
AATTTTTGATTAAACTGCTCGTAATAATTATCTGATAAATTCACAAACACATCATACGAATGATCATTTAAATTTTTCAATGCTTGATAAACCATACGCAGCCGCTTGATTTTTGCTTGACTATTTTCTCTGGCATTTGTTTTATTGTTATACTTTTTAATCAGCTTATTTAGCTTTCTAATATGAGGTCTCATCCGAGCAGAAAAAGCTTCTGTATCTTGCCGAGCATGATCTGTGTGAAATCGAATGCCTTCTACTAAACTCAAAGCCATGACTTATCCGCCCCTATTATTCATTTAAAAGCTCAAGCACGGTGTTACCTAAGTGCTCCCTAAATTCAGGTTTTAAATTGGCAGATAACACCAAGAACGCTTTCGCCTCCGCACTGTCTTTGAATAAACACACATCCAATACATCATTGATACTAAAAATATCTTTTTGCTCCTCTGGAATAGCTTCACATGTTCGACCAAACAAATCATCTGCACCAGATTGATGTTTCCCAAAGAAACTATTCCATATATTCACATTCACAACAAAGCCATGCTTGCTATCAAGCCTTGAAAGTCGCTTACAAGCCTTTAAAATAGGTTTGCTTAAATAATAAGGCTGCCTGCGTGTTTGACTGAGTAGATTCGTGATTAATGCAACGAACATGGGTTTGATGCGTTTAGTTACCGCACTCAATTGACCTACGGATGAAAGCTTAATTAAACTCGATGCATCTTGATGTGCTGCCGTTTCTAATACAGACTGCTGTACTTTTTTTGATAAATCTCTGATGTTTTTCTCACCTGTTAAATCAAGCTTAATCGTTTGTGTTTTTAAAAAACAACCAATCACATCATCAAAAGCAGGATCAGCTCTCGTTGATTTGACCGTATTCATAAATAATTGTTCTGGTATTTCGATATCATCTTGGCACGTATGATGTAATGCCGCCCCAATCGCAGCACATAACACATCGTTTAACGTGACTGCGTGTTCAATACAAAATGTACGCCATTTTTTAAGTTGATTCGCCTCAATTGGAAAAAAACTAGAATACGTATGCGCTGATTTTTTTAACTTGGGTTTTGATACCACATGCTTTTTAGGAAAATTAAACAGCTTGGCATTGTCTAAATAACCATTCCAAAATACTTCATCTTTTTTTAAAGCAGAATGTACCACATGATGTTCATGTCGTGCATACGCCTCAAATGGTCTGCCTTCAATATGCATGGCTGCTGTTAACTTGCGCGCATAAAATAAATAGGCATTGGATAAGTCTTTAAAAAAAATATCGAGCGACTGCTGATCTGAAATCATATGCGGCATAGCAATTTGAAGCTCTATCCGTGATTGACTTAAATAAAATAATTTAGCAATAATTAACGGTTTGTTTTTAGACCATTTTTGATGCGCATTTAAATTTTGCATGGATTGATTTAAATAAGCCTCTGTTGTAAGTTCATCTTGATCTAATAGCCTGCTTTCAAGCCATGTAATTGATATTTTTGATTTTCTTTTTTGTATCGGTACAAACCGATGAATCGCATAAGACAGTGCATCATGCTTTTGAATTAAGGCTTGTAGCGCTAAATTTAATGCAGCTTGATTCAACGGACCTATAACACGCTTGCGTCCAACAACATTGAGTTTTTTGACTGCAGGCGAAAAAACATGCGACACCCATAAAACAAATTGAAAATCAGTTAAAGGCATCCAGCTAGAAAGCATCGTTGCTTTTGGTGCGTCTGAAGTGTTCGATACATTGGGCGCTGTCTCTAAAATGTCTATTAATTCAAGAATGGATGGCGCTTGGTAAATATCTTGTATGGTGATGGCTTTTTCTAAGCTATCTTGTATTTTCATGACCATGCGTGCCGCTAATAATGAGTGCCCGCCCAATTCAAAAAAATTATCCTCTAATTGTAAACAATCAAGCTTTAATACATCACACCAAATCTGCATTAATTTTGCTTGTATCGGTGTTAAATTTTGTGTTTCATAATGTGTAACTTGTTCAGGCTTCGGCAGTGCATGACGATTGAGTTTACCACTTGAATTCATGGGCAAATTTTCAAGATAAATAAAACGCTTGGGTAACATAAACTCTGGGAGCTCACGCGCTAATTGCTGGCATAATAAATCTTCAGAGTAATCTGTATTTTTTGATTTGCAAATATAAGCAATTAATTGCTCTTGATGTACGACAACCCCACATCCATGAACACCTGCACAACCTTGGATATGCGCTTCAATATCTTCAAGTTCTATGCGATAGCCATGTAATTTAATTTGATTATCAGCACGACCAAGTATCACAAATTCGCCTTCGGGCGTCATGCATGCAATATCACCCGTTTGATAAACCCGCTGACCTAATGCTTTTTTATAAAAAACAAACCGCTCTTTTGTTAAAGCTTCGCGATTTAAATAACCTTCGGCTAAGCCCACACCACTGATATATAACTCGCCTTTCATGCCTGCTTTTACAGGCTGCATTGCGCTATCTAACACCCACATTTCTAATTGCTTAATGGGTCGACCAACTGTAATCGGCTTATCGGCTTTAATTTGCTTTAAAGCACACCAAATGGTCGCCTCCGTTGGCCCATACATGTTCCATAAGGCAGCAACATTTGGCAAAATATCTGCAACAGTTTGTGTGGTGAGTGGCTCACCACCACACAACGCAATCAAGTCTTTTTTTCCAGACCAACCAACATCATGCAACATATTCCAAAATGACGGCGTGCTCTGTAATAAAGTAATGGGATACTGCTCTAATAATTGCTGAATACTAGCTGGATTTTTATGCTCGGTTTGATTCGCTAAAAATAAAGCCTTACCTTGCCAAATCGGTAAAAATAACTCTAATGCTGCAATATCAAACGTAATCGTTGTCGTTGCTAATAATACCTCACGCTTTTTATTCAAAAAATAACTGCTCATGCTATCTAAAAAATGATTGAGTGCATGCCTGGACACACAAACGCCTTTGGGTGTGCCTGTTGAACCGGATGTATAAATAATATAAGCCAGTGTCTTAGAAGTAATTGCTTTATTTTTATAATTTTTTATTTTTTTTAAATCTGCTTTTTCTAAATCAGCAACTGATCCTATTTTACAGGGCAGACTCGAGTATGTTTCATGATTGTTTGTATCATGCAATATAATTTGTGCATGACTGTCTTCTAAAATTGCGCGTATCCGTTCTAAAGGCATTTGAGGTTCAATGGGAATATATGGCAATTTAAGCCACTGTAATGCCAATAAGATAGACATTAATTTGGGTGTGCGATGTAAGCAAATGATCACTGGCGTTTGGGGTTCTAAACGCTGAAAACGATTTTTCCAAGCACACACATCTAAATAAAGCGCTTGATACGTCCAGGTCGTATCTGAGGTCATCACTGCTATAGCATCTGGCGCAGCATGCACATGCTGTAAAAACATCTTAATTAAATCTTTTTGAGACTGCGCTTTTAATGGATGCATTAGCAGCAAATTTAATAAGTATTTCATATTAATATAGTTCAAGCCCCCCGATTCTGCCAACTTCTTCTATACTCAAAAATATCTTACAAAAATAATTAAAGTAATTTATGAGCAAAACAAAAAATACACTTTTTTCAAATGTAGGGCATTTTGTTTATCGCTTTCGCATCGCGATTATTTTGTTTTGGGTGATTGCTGTTGCACTCTCCGTACCGTTCTTGCCTCATATCATGGCACCGTTTAAGTCTACTGGGTTTGTTGCAGATAAAGCAGACAGTACACTCGCAGAAAAAGCATTAGATGAAAAACTTGGTTATGACCAAAACAATCGGTTTATTATTGTTTATTACAGCCCTCATTTACATGCGACAAGTAACGCTTTTCAGAAAAAAATTAAATACTCATTGAGAAAACTCAACAATTTTCCGATTGAACATGAGATTATTTATCCGAATAAGAATCCACAGCAAATATCAAAAAACAAACACAGCGCCTATGCGATGGTTTTAATTAAAAGCAATAAAGCACTGACCCCAAAACAACTCGAGCAATTTAAGCAATCCATTAGAACCCCTAAAAAAATGCGCATGCAAATTGGAGGCAGGCAAATCTTCACACAAGGCATTAACAAACAAACCCAAACTGACTTGTATCGTGCTGACGCGGTTGCAGCACCACTTACAGGTATTGCCTTGTTACTTATTTTTGGCACTGTGGTGGCCATGCTCGTACCTGTTTGTTTAGGTGGCGGTTGTGCTTTGATTATTTTAACGACGCTCTATTTTTTAGGGCATTTTTTTACTTTATCTATTTTTACACTCAACCTCGCCTTATTACTTGGGTTATGTTTAAGCCTTGATTATGCTTTATTTATTATTTTTCGTTTTCGCAATGAATTGCATACACATCAACATGTGAGCAATGCGATTAGTATGACTTTAGAAACCGCAGGTCGCGCCATATTTTTTAGTGGTATTGCTGTATTTATTAGTTTAAGTGCCTTGCTTTTGTTTCCTATTAATATTTTATTTTCAATTGGTGTCGGTGGTTTGGTGTCTGTTTTTATGGCTGTTGCAATTGCACTGACTTTACTACCTGCCGTGCTTTCAGTGCTTGGACATCGAATCAATTCTCTTGCAATTCGAAAGCTCAATAAAAAAGCATCTAAAAAGCATCATATGTGGCGCTCAGTGGCACAAACAGTAGTCAAATACCCTCGTTCCTTTCTTGTTTTAAGCCTTAGCCTTTTATTGCTCTTAAGCTACTCACTGGTTCATGTTAAGTTTGGGATATCTGATTTTCGAATTGTCCCTAAGCAATCAGACAGTCGATTATTTTTTGATGAATTCAAACAGCACTTTAATGAAAACGAACTCGCGCCTATTTTACTTATTGTATCAACCAAACGACACAGCATTTTAGCCTCTTATCGTATTTCGCAACTCTATCGCTTAACCCGTAAACTTGAAAAAATCAAAGGCATTCAGCGGGTTGATAGCATTGTAACCACAAGCCCTAGACTCTCTAAAAAACAATATCAACGGCTTTACCAATCTTCAGCCACCTATAAAAACAAAGATATTAAGCAATTATTAAGCACAAGTACGGGTAAGCAATTTACATTGATTCGTATATTCAGCAAATATGAAGGCAATTCAGATGAGAATAAAGCTTTAATTCAAAAACTCAAACAAATCAATCCAGGAAAAGGCCTAACATTACAGGTTACAGGCGTCCCTGTTCAAAATTTTGATGTCATGCAAACCGTTGCTGATCTTTTTCCTTATGCTGTAATATGGGTCATGGCGCTCACATATCTTAGCTTGTTGATTTTATTACGATCGATTTTTTTGCCTCTTAAAGCTATATTCATGAATGTTTTAAGTCTTTCTGCTTGCTACGGTATATTGGTCTTTATTTTTCAAGAAGGGCATTTTTATCAATTACTTAATTTTGAGCCACAAGGCATGCTCGATGTAACGTTAGTGATTATTATATTTTGTGCGATTTTTGGATTCTCAATGGATTATGAAGTTTTCTTATTAACCCGCATTCAAGAGCAGTTTAAAAAAACACATGATAATCAAAGCAGTATTATTTTTGGCATTGAAAAAAGTAGCCGTATTATTACAAGCGCTGCACTGATTGTGATTTGTATCTGTGGGTCTTTTATGACAGCAGATGTGCTCATGGTCAAAGAATTTGGATTAGGTATTGCTGTCGCCATTGCAGTGGACGCATTTATTATCCGCAGTATTCTTGTGCCGTCGACCATGGTTTTATTAAAAAACTGGAATTGGTATATTCCTAAGTGGCTTGATAAATTACTGCCTTAAATTTGTTTCCAGCGCTTGCTCTGCTGCCTCTGATATCGGCTGTACTTGATTTTTTTTCCATATCGAATACTTCGAAAATTTATTGTCTGCACTCGGCTCTATTTCTTTTTTCCAAGATTCAATTATCCCTGAGCCCGCCTCACAAAATTTTATTTTCCCTGCAAACTGCATTTTTTCTTTACAAAACGCTAAGATAAAACGAAAGTTCTCTTTTTTATTCATGTCTTCACTTTTCCCCCAAAAATAAAGTTCCCCTTTTTTTGTGAGTAGATAATAATAAAAACCCCTAGGCACGCGTGGTTTAAGTGGATTTTTTTCTAACAAAATCGTCCAAGTATTTGCGTTGAAATTAAACAAAAGTTTTTGCTTTGTAAGCTTTGCTAATATATTCGCATCACCGCCTACTTTATCAGCCATTACAACATAATGCTGAGGGGGCTTAATGACTTGCTTAAATAAGCTAAATTGCATGCCCCACCACCTTGAAGGAGAAGCATTTTCACAAAATTTATGGCTTTTTTTTAAAGAATTAACCGCATTCGCAGTCGCATCATGAGCTTCTGCTCTAAACAACGACATCTCTCGCCTATACCGAACATGGAAAGGCCAGTAATATCCTTCTCCTTGATCTCGAAGAAAATCTCGAATCAAATTTAGCTCATCGACTGTCTCCAAGAGAAGAATAGATACGTGCTCTAAATCAGTTTTTTTATGATGCAAGCACAACTCGTCGAGAACACTTAAGTTCATTGAAACTGGCAAAGCAATAAGCGCTGGAAAATGATTTTCCAATTTTTTATCTGCAAAAGGATTATGAAATTCTTCATTATGATGAAACATCTTGAGATCAATCTCGTCTCGTAGTGGATCGATCTTACTAATTCTTTGATTCAGTTTATCAACTATCGATATCACTCTTGCACTTCCATTCCCAAAATCAGGAATTTCTTTCGGGCCTGAATAATCGACTGAAAAACTGGTTTGTATCTCCTCTTGGTTTCGTATACTCGCCGATCGACTCAATCCACTGGTTCCAAAAGGTGTTTTGTCTTGAGTCGGGCTAAAATTTACGGCTCTATAACTTGGGCACACCACGAGTAAGTCATAATCGGATGTTAAAGGCTTTCCTTTTAGTCCAATCACCCAAACTGGGTTCATATGACTATCTAGTATTTTAAAATCATTATTTTCTCTATTATATATGGCGTGTATTTCCACATAAATATCATCTTTATCCCAGCAAATGATATAATTATTTGAACTTTCATCGATTGAAAAACTTGTCCCTAAAAAAAACTGTTCTAGCTCTTTAATGCGCTCTTCGCTCAGGTATAACTCAACGGCTTCATAGTCTTCATTGTCCTCTATAAATTGCTCTGCTTTCGTTTTATATTTTTCTTCATCTGCTACAGGAACATCATTAAACAAGGGATTCATTGGAACAAGCCCTGCACACACACCAAAACGAGTGGTTTTATTTTTTAAATTAAAAGGCTTACTAGGGCAACCAATACGAATAAAATACGCTGAAAAAAGGCTAACCGGTCGCACAGCAATCCCTGTGTTCGCTTTTTCTGCAACATGACTTAAGGCGCGCATATGGTGTACAGGCATCCCATACTGGTGGCTTGCTTTAATGCCTTCGATGCCTATTTTCATGTTAGTGAGGCTTTGAATTGCTCTACATCTGTTTTTTCTGTATCTATTGACCCAGAGGAAAAAGAGGAGAAATGTACTTCTCTATTTTTTTCCTGTTTCGTACGCGTGACGATATTCATAAACATATTGTCTGAGCTTGCGCAGGCATTTATGCCCTGAACTAAATTCCATCGAATATGCTGCATATCATGCTTTTTAAGCGGTATTTTACTCTCTTCAACAAGTGCTAGATTCAGCCTTGAGCCTAATGAAATTTCACCCAGTTTTGTCAAAAATGCATTCTGTATCAGTGCTTTACACCTATCTTTTGTCAAATCATCTATTTCTCCATTAATTACTTTAAAGTTCCATTTCGTCTCATCAGAGAATTCAGCAAAAGATGGGGGCAAATTGATAAAAACAGATATCTCTTTTTCCTTGCTGCTTCTTGGCATCCAGTGATTTTTCGTATCTTCATTTTCTGAATCCGGAACAGGAACTTTCATTTCAACGGTCAAGTCCCCAAACTGCACGACAGGAATTGCAGAAACAGGTGAAAAAGAAAAAACACCTACAATCTTTTCTTGCTCCTTCTGGTCGCTAAAAAAACTAAGCGTTGCATTAACTTGTTTAACCCCTTTAGATGCTGTTACAAGCTGAATGCTACGTGATACGCCTTCAATATTCTCACTTTGATCAGGACTACCTTTTCGCCCTAATTCTATTCGCCCTATATCTTTGGGCGGTAAAAATCGAGCAGTTGGTGAAGCGGGCGAATCCGGGTTTTGCGCGCGACGCCTCCGAAGCCAGTTACTCACATGAATGCGATGCGCCCGCTGATCTTCAGCCGTCATCAAAAGAGAAACATCTCTACCGATTAACCCATTCGAATTATCTTTATCATGATAAACACTTGGCGTGTATCCCGTGAAATCTGCTGCAGCTTGGTTGATATGAACAATCTCAATATCATCTGAATCTAATACTATTTCCCCAATAATCGCCGGCTGACTCATTGATGAGGAAGCCGCAAAAAAACCCTGCCAAAATATGGATTCTTCAATTAACTGGGATGTATCTAAACCTGAATCCCCCCAAACTCGCAATGTACTATTTCTACTACAACAACATAATAAAGAATTAAAGCATAAACTTAACTGCCTTGTTACAGCATCACAATAAGAGTTAGCCATTTGAATGTCTCTTAATACTTTTTATATTCGATAAGCAAGTCTTGCATAAACAGCATATAAAAATGGCACGTAATGCATCACAGGACTTAATTCAGACTCGCCGTAACCGGACATATAATTTGCGGCGAGCTCACCCATAAAATGCGCTGAGAGCGGATAATTTAAACCAACCCCAAAAGATGGCGTAACCAACCACACATTATTAATGTCATCGTTACGATGAATCCAACCCACCCCAACACTTGAATAAGCACGCAACGCAGTATTAGGAATACCCAGCATAATTTTTGCCATCAGTGACAATGCTTCTGTTCGCGTCTCAAGCTCCGTTTGGTCATCGTTTTCAAAAGCAAACAAACTGTCTTCATCAAAGAAAATTTTTGCTTTTGGGTACGCTAAATAATTGAACTCAACGCCCCAGTGTTTAGAAAACTCAAACCCTATCATCCCACCCCAAACACCACCGCCTTCCTGTACCTCGACGGGTGTTGATATACTCAAAACGATATTTTGATTATCCAGCGTCGGTACTAATCCTTGCCATGTGGTTGCACCATATCCGCCATTCACACCCACATAAAGTGGATGCGCATCGGGCATCGTTCCCATATCACCTGAATAAGCAGCGATTGCTCGCAAGAAAAAGCTAAAACCGAATAAAATACGTATGATCACTAATTTAAACCTTAAGGACATGGACGACCAGTTGCATTACATAATTTACCCTGTGCATTCTTACCGCCTTTTAAATAACAATGCCATGAGTCAATGCAATCCTCTGTCGTCGTATCTCGTTGAAATTTACAGGTTTTTTCAATGGAACCAAACGTTGCCATTAAACGTTGATACAATAACTTAACGTTCATACACATCGCTGTAGGTAGTGCTCCTGATGCAGAACAATGACACTGCGCCGCCACTTTAAATGAAGCACAAAAATCTGAAGCATCTGTTGCAGTGGCTTTAGGGCAACTTGCCATAAGAGCTGATGAAAAAAAGAAGCATACGAGGCAAACAAAAATCCTTTTCATAATATTGAACTGTCCTTACTCAATAAAAATTGCAATCAAAACATATACGGAAAGCTATTCTAACGAGGCTTTATTAATATTTCAAACGGAATTTATAGATTCAAAAAATGCCACCTCTTGTGCATGAGGACTTTTTTAGGTTATGTTAAATTTTGTATTTGTTGCTGTATTCAATCAAAAGCACAAGGAATGTGCCAGAACAAAGGAAGGAAGCATGGCTACAGGTGAAGTTAAATGGTTTAACAATGCAAAAGGATGGGGTTTTATTTTACCCGAAGATGGCAGTACAGACATTTTCGTTCATTTCTCTGCAGTAGAAGGCACCGGCTACAAAAGCTTGGTTGCAGGCCAAACAGTTAGTTTTGACCTGATTAAAGGCGACCGCGGATTACATGCCAGTAACGTCACAGTGCTCTCTGAAGCGGAAGAGACGGTTGCCGAAGCCTAAAATATAATGCCCAAAACAAAAACCTGGTGTACTATGAAGCTTTATTTTTATACTTGAGTTTTTAACCCATGCAGCCGATTAAAAAAGGCATTTTTATCATTCAACTCGGCACGCCTGAAGCACCAACTGTTTCAAGCGTGCGGGATTTTCTTCGTTTGTTTTTATCTGACAAACGGGTAATTACACTGCCAGCACCCCTTCGCTATTTGTTACTTTATTTTTTTATTTTACCTCTACGCAGCAAACGCTCAGCCAAAGCCTATCAAGCCATTTGGACTAAACAAGGCTCCCCGCTTCGGGTTTTAACACAACAACTAACAAGCAAACTACAGGAAAAATTAGAAACAACACATCAAGTTACATACGGCATGCGTTATGGTAACCCAAGCCTTCAAACCGCACTTGATTCGCTCAGTCATTGCGATGAAATCACAGTATTGCCCCTCTATCCACAATATGCATCTTCAAGTACTGGCTCATCTATTGAAGCAGTCTTTGATTATTTTAAAAACAAATCAACTATACCAACACTGCATATTATTCGTGATTTTTATGCTCATCCGGCTTTCATACAAGCAGAAAGCACACAAATCAAGCCTTATCTTAAGCAAAACTTCGAACATTTATTGCTCAGCTATCACGGCTTGCCTAAACAACATCTTAATAAAATCAACACGAAATCTAGCTGCTATCGCACACAGTGCTTTGAAACCAGCAAACAACTCGCAGATGTGTTAGGACTCAAAAGCACGCAATATACCACTGCATTTCAATCAAGATTGGGTAAAGCAGAATGGATTAAGCCCTATACAGATGAAACATTAGCAATATTAGCAAAAACAGGGATAAAGCACTTGTTGGTTGCATGCCCTTCGTTTGTAACTGATTGTCTTGAAACGCTGGAAGAAATAGGCATACAAGCCACAAAAAACTGGAAGACGCTGGGAGGCGAAACGCTCACACTTGTTCCGTGCTTAAATCACGAAACACATTGGGTGAATGCACTTCAAGAATTATTAAGCAGTAATTCATAATCATCAGCTAGATATTTCGCTTGATGAGGTGTCGTGAAAAATGCCGCTAAATGCCCATCTGGGTTAAACAGCATCACAGCGCCTGTATGCTCTATGTCATCTTCTGTAGCTGGCGCATTAGGATTTGTTGCTATTTTAGCGTACGCAACACCCAGCGCATGTGTCATGGCACGCGTCATTTCTTCACTACCTTTAGCGCCCTGAAATTTAGGATGAAATGCTGTGACATAACGTTTTAATTGCGTTATGTCATCACGAGCAGGATCGATAGAAACCATCAGCACTTGTGGTAATGGCGAGACATGCTGATTCTCAAGCAAACGATACATTTTGCCAAGCTCTGCCATTGTTGTTGGGCACACAAAACCACAACGTGTAAACCCAAAAAACATCATCGTCCAATGATTTTTTAAATTATTTTGACTAAACGGCGTGCCATTTGTGCTCATCAGAGAAAAATCTTGCATAGGGCGTGGCGCATTCAAAAGCGTGCCATGAAAGGCATCGCGCGTTGCTTGCTTTTTGGCAGCGATTGTCCGTTTTGAATAAAACGAATTAGCCAAGATGCCAGCTATCATGAGGCTTGTGAAAAGCGCTACCCACCCAATCGATTTTTTCTTAAATATATTCATACCCCATGATAAAATATTTACCAGTAATGATCAAATAACAAGGCTACAAAAAGCAGCATAAGATACACAATCGAAAATCGAAAGGTTTGCATCGCCACCACATTTTTTTCCGTACAGTATAATTTAATAGCCCACCATAAAAATCGCGCACCGAGTAACATGGCGACCACGCCGTAAATCATTCCACTCATACCCACAACAACGGGCAATAAACTCGAAATCAATAACAAGATGGTATAAAGCAAAATATGTAACTTAGTAAACCACACGCCATGTGTCACTGGCAGCATTGGAATGGCCGCTTTTTTATAGTCTTCCAAACGATAAATAGCCAAAGCCCAAAAATGCGGGGGCGTCCATACAAAAATAATTAAAACCAAGAGCAAAGCATGCGCATCAAAATAGCCTGTAACAGCAGTCCAACCTAAAAGCGGCGGTGCGGCACCTGCAAGCCCACCAATCACAATATTTTGTGGTGTTGCCCGCTTTAAATAACCCGTATAAATACCCGCATATCCCATCAAACTCGCAAACGTTAATATAGCCGTTAGCGCATTCACAAAAACAACTAAAATAAATAATCCTAATACACCTAATAACACAGCAAAATAAATCGCCTTTTTCTCAGACATCCGCCCATGTGCAACCGGACGTTTTTGCGTTCGAGCCATCAAACCATCAATGCGTTTATCAACCACATGATTAATAGCCGCTGCACTGCCTGCACAACAACCAATACCAATCACACTAAAAAATACAAGTTCAAGCGGCACCCAACCAGGCGCTGCTAAATACATGCCGACCAACACGGTCAAAAGCATCAGCATGACCACGCGAGGCTTACAAAGCTCTAAGTAATCACGCCAAGTTAAATCACGTGGCATTATATTTGTTGCCGTCGTACTCACACACGCCTCCCAGAAACTAAATAATATAAACTCACCATGCAAAGTAAGAGCAATAACGCAACACCGTTATGTAACACCGCAACGGTAAGCGGCAACATATAAATTACATTAAATATGCCTAATAAACACTGTAATAAAACCAACCCAAGCGCGCAAAAAGCTACGATTTTTATCGCAATTTGTTGCTTATTACGCAGTAAACAAACAGCGAGTCCAAGCACATATAAAGCCGTTACAAGAGCCCAAACGCGGTGTGTCCATTGAATCGTAACACGCGCTGCTAAATCTAACGCACCCCCTTGATAATTGGCACCCACAGGCGATAAAATATCAAACGCATGCACCCAATCAAATACCGGCAACCAATGCCGATTACAGGTTGGAAAACCAAGACACGCAAGTCCTGCATAATTTGAACTCACCCAGCCACCCAGTGCAATTTGAATCGCAACAACCACAAGACCCAAACCAACCCACAGTCGCCATTTGGTTAAATTATTTGGCAAATTATTACTCACATGCCATCGGTACCAGGTCAGCAACGCGGCAAGCGTCATCCCCCCTAATAAATGCCCCATCACAACCACAGGTAATAATTGCAAGGTCACGGTCCACATCCCGAGAGCCGCCTGAAACACTAAAAGTCCCACCAAGAAACACGCAAAGAACGGTGAGATACGTGCTTTTTTAGGACCAAAACACGTTATCGATGCTAAGACTATAATCAATATGCCAAGCGTTCCTGCCGCATATCGATGCACCATTTCAGTCCATGCTTTTCTAGATTCAATGGGTGTCGCTTGTGCTACATCTGTGACATGCGGTACAACCATTTTGCCATAACAACCCGGCCAATCAGGGCAACCAAGCCCTGCATCTGTTAGGCGCGTGTAAGCCCCAAGCATGACCACAAAAAGGGCTAAGATTAGCGTAATACTGGTTAATCTACGAATATTTTTTAATTGCATATTATGTCTGCTCTTGTGCGCTTAATAAGCGTTTTAAATCCTGGAATACATCATTGGGTTTGTTTTTTTCTGTATATTCAAACACCAAATACTGATTGGGATCGGCTAAAAAAATCTTTGGCTTATCGTCTAGCACCGACACAGCTAGCTGTTCATCCGATGACAGTGCACGCGTTTTTATTGCTTTTGCTTTAAATGCCTTAGCAATATCTTGATTGCATATCACGCCTGTTTGGCCTTGTAACACCCACAAATCAACCTGATATAACCGCCGCCCCAAAGCAAGCCGAACCCGCGCCATTTCATCTACGGCATCTAAGCACGCTGCACCACAACCTTTAGGGCACCAAACCACCAGATGCCATTTATCTTTATCTGCTACATCACCACCTAAACTTGAAAGCTTAACCGCCGGCCTAATAAATACACCTTTATTTGTCGGCAAACCAGCCAACCAATTGGGGTTCATATAAAATAAGACAGCTAAAACACCTGGTGCTATAAACACCAAAAGCAATGCAATTAATGTTTTTTTACTACGCATGAATACATTCATTTCTTTCTGTTTTTTCCTATCTCTTCTTACTATTAAGTGCAAAAAATACAACAAACACAACAAACGCTAAAGCAAACCACTGAAATGCATACCCCAAATGCCTGCTTGGCGGCATCACAACCGTTACCCAATCTCGGATATAACCCGCAGGACTATTTTTATCGAGTCGAATGATAAACGGATAGACAGATTTATGCAAAAATTGACCGATCAAATCAAAATCAAGCGCCTCAATCACCATCTGATTATTTTGCTTGCTTTCAACACCAGAACCAAGCACCCAGGTTTTACCTGACGGCATATACATCACGCCTGATAAATCAAGAATCTTATCTGGTATTTTTATATCAGGTAAATTTTGTCGTGATTGCCCTGCCGGCACCCAGCCTCTATCAACTAATACAACCTTTCCTGTTGGCATTAAAACCGGTGAAATCACATGATAACCAATTTGATGCGCATGATATTGATTATCTAAAAATAAGACCTGTGGTAAAAATTTCCCGGCAAATAGTACTTTTTTAAAAGGCAAAGCCTCACTCATGTCCCCAAGCCATAACTCAGGAGCACGTACGCTAAGTGCTGCTTCATGCGCTAAAATAAGCTTTTTTTCATTCGCTCGATGCAATTGCCACGCGCCAAGACTTAAAAATAAACTCATACCAATCAAAGCCAACAAACACATACCCCAATGTGGCCACGTGAATCGATAGCGAAAACAAGATATACTCAAGCGCCTAGTCATTTAATATAAATCCAAACAATTAATCCAAACAAAATATCCCGGGAGTATACCAAATGTTTACCAAAATTTTTATCCTGGTTATCATGCTCATTATTCTTATCTCACTTTTTAGCGGATTATTGTTTCTTGTGCGTGATGATGGCAAAACCAAACGTACAGTCAAAGCACTGACATGGCGCATTGCTTTGTCACTTGGGCTTTTTATTTTTTTAATTATTGCTTTTGCAGCACACTGGATTAATCCACATGGCATCTAACCGGAGATTTTTTATGATTCGTAATTTAATCATATTTGCTTTACTTGCTACCTCACACATTAACCATGCAGATACCATAGGGCGCTATATTAATATTGCGAATAATATTCCAAAAATGGAAATGAAAGCCGACAAACAAGCACACACCTGGGCACGCTCAGCCCGTACTATTTTAAGTCTCACCAGCGAATCAATTGCTGAAACGCTCATGCTAACCAATCAGGCAGCCCAAACACATGGCTCCCCTATTTTTTGTTTACCTGCAGGGATTTCACTGAATTCACTCATGCTTAATGAAATTATTCAACAAACTTATCGCGACATATCAAGCCAAGAAAGTGACAAAAACAACATGACTGTTTCTCAAGTCGCTTTAATCGGCGTCACCCAAAAATATCCGTGCGCTACTGACTCAAACATCAAACCTAGCAATCCTATCAACCTCAGCAAAGCGCCTGTTACATCGATATCACATATCGATGGGGTGATATTACCACCACCCCCGGAAGACAAACAGACGGTTAGGCTTGACTAAACTCTTCAAACGCTTCAAGTGCCTCTGCCGCATACATTAAAGATGGCCCGCCCCCCATATAAATCGCCATACTCAGCGTTTCTAAAAGTTCTTCGCGTGTCGTACCTAATTTAATTAACGCTTGCGCATGAAAGCCTATACATCCTTGACAATGATTTGCCACTGCAAGCGCCATAGCAATTAACTCTTTTGTTTTTTTATTCAACGCACCATCTTTTGTTGCAGCACCTGCAAGCGCACCAAATCCTTTCATGACATCTGGTATTTCACGACGCAATTTCGCGAGTTCTGTATTTAAATTTTGTGTTATTTTTGTAAATCTATCCTCTGACAGAAAAAACTCCTGTTTTAATTTTAACTAAAAATAAACATCATAAGGTATTTTCATAACCCGAACATTTTTTGCCAGAATGACGGCTCAGGTTCTTCGACTTTTTCTTCAGCTTTTTTCAAGGCTTTTTCTTCAGCTTTTTTCAAGGCTTTTTCTTCAGCTATCTTACTGAATATACTATACATATTTGTTGCTAATTCAGCATCGAAACGCTCATCAGTGGATACGGTTACCTTTCCTTTTTTCCCTATATCTGGAGCTGCAGCTGGGGCTGGAGCTGCAGCTGGGGCTGGAGCTGGAGGCAGAGTTAGATAATTAGAAAAAGCAGAATCATTTTTTTTAGTTGTTTTATCACCCAACATCAATACAAACCTCTTTTATATTTTAATATGCTAAACATGCCATTATACAGAACATACTGAAAAATAACATCAATTTAGTACAATCTCACAACAGTGCCGTTTGCAGTCCATCATAAACTATTTTATGCTCTCTTTAAGTGATCAGACTGCAATCGAGACGAATCATGCATACCGAAACTCATATTTATCATCACAAACAACAAGCCTTACATGGCCACCTTGCCTATCAAAATACAACACAAGAAAAACGCCCCGGTGTGCTCGTATTTCATGATTGGAGTGGGTGCAATGCTTTTGCAATTCAGCAAGCCGAGGCACTGGCTGATATGGGCTATGTTGGGTTTGCAGCAGATTTATACGGAGACGGACGTGTGGGTGAAACAACCGATGAAAAAAAAGCCCTCATGACCCCACTAATTGAGAATCGCGCGGTCTTACTTGAACGTATTCAAGCCGCTTTTGATGCATTATTAGCGCAGCCTTTAGTAGACAAAACGCATACGGCCGCCATCGGATTTTGCTTTGGTGGACTGTGTGCATTAGATTTAGCAAGAAGCAATACTGCTTTATCTGGTGCTGTTAGCTTTCATGGCTTATTAAATCGTAACAAAAACACACCCATTATGCCCATAAACTCTAAATTATTGGTATTACATGGCTATGACGACCCAATGGTGCCACTTGAGCAGGTTCAAGCTTTTTCTGATGAAATGACTGAAGCAAAAGCCGATTGGCAACTTAATATGTACGGACAAACCACCCATGCCTTTACCAATCCTGAGGCAAATGACCCTGTCCTTGGCACAAAATATAATGCACAAACCTCAAGGCTCGCCTTTCAATCGATGCGTAATTTTCTCACTGATTTATTTAATACAACAATATGAGCACTATCAATAGCATACATAAACTCGCCCAAGCATTAGGCGAACAATTAAAAGCACACACGCTGCAACTCACCGTTGCAGAGTCCTGTACAGGCGGCAGTCTTGCAGCTGAACTCACCGCAATACCCGGCAGCTCACAGTGGTTTGATCGCGGATTTGTAACCTACTCTAATCATGCAAAAAAAGAAGTGTTAGGCGTTTCGGAGCAAACCCTGCATTTTGATGGTGCCGTGAGTGAAGCCACTGTACGCGCCATGGCTGAGGGCGCCGTCTATCAGAGTGATGCACATTTAAGTGTTGCTATTAGTGGCATTGCAGGACCTGATGGCGGCACAAAAGACAAGCCTGTCGGCACGGTTTGGATTGCGTGGGCCGGTGCAAAGCAATCCACCAAATCCACTTGTTATACGTTTGATGGCGATCGCATTCAAATACGTGAAGCTGCCGTTCTTGAAGCCCTAAAAGGCCTAATTAAGCGCGCTAAAGCGCATCAAGCGCCTGAAAAAAACACACCCCGCTACTTTTTTGCCTTATGGCCTGATGAACGCACTCAAAAAACGCTTGACCAAAATGCAGAAATCATGACACAAGCAGTTGCTTGTACGAGAAGCCCTGCTGAAAATCTTCACTTAACACTGAATTACCTTGGAGCACTTACGCCCGCCCAGTATTCTAAAATAAAAAAACTTAATTGCCCTATTTCGCCATTTGAACTCAAGCTTACAAAAGCTGCTTATTGCTCCCAAAATCAATTTGCCTATTTTGAACCTCTACCTTCTGACTCACTCAATGCATTACATGCTTTTTTAAATCAACACCTCTTAGAACAAGGCTTTAAACCCGAACGCCGTGCATTTAAACCACATATTACACTCGCGCGTGATTACACTCACACGTTAGACGCCTGTATTTTAAAACCTATACATTGGTTTGCGCACGAACTCTGCCTGGTCCAATCTATTCCTCATCCAAATCATCCGTCACAGTATCAAATTATCGAACGTACCCCACTCACTTTAAAAACATGTTAAACTAGCCGCCATAACCCAGAGGAGACGGCCCCTTATGTCTGAACAGTATACTGCTGATGCGATTGAAGTTTTACATGGACTTGACCCTGTCAGGCGCCGCCCCGGCATGTACACAGATACAACACGCCCTAATCATTTGGCACAAGAAATCATTGATAATAGCGTCGATGAAGTCCTTGCAGGCTTTGCAAGTGAAATTCTTGTCACCCTACATGACGACGGCTCAATTGAAGTAGAAGACAATGGCCGCGGCATGCCCGTTGATTTACATGCTGAACTCGGTATTAGCGGTGTTGAAGTGATTATGACGCGACTGCACGCTGGTGGTAAATTTTCTAACAAACACTATACATTTGCTGGCGGATTACATGGCGTTGGCGTGTCTGTTGTTAATGCGTTATCTGATACACTTGAAGTGAATATTAGGCGCCAAAATCAACATTTTCGCATTACATTTGAAAACGGTCATAAAGCCTCAGAATTAGAAGTGATTGGCGCTGTTAGAAAACGCGATACAGGAACCTGTATACGATTTACCCCCAATGCAAGCTATTTTGATACCACGCGTATTGCACTGAAGCCGCTGACCCATTTACTACGAGCCAAAGCTGTTTTATGCCCTGGTTTATCCATTACACTCGTTAATAAACTCACAGACGATCGTACGACGTGGTGTTACGAACATGGCTTAAACGATTACTTATCTCAATCACTAGAAAATACCGATCATCTCCCAGAAAAACCATTTTATGGCGATTTTAAATCGAAAGAAACATTAATTGAGTGGTCACTGGTTTGGGCACAAGCACCGAGCACACCCCTCACAGAAAGCTATGTGAACTTAATTCCAACGATTCAGGGCGGCACCCATGTCAATGGCCTGCGTTCTGGCTTATTTGATGCGCTATCTGAATTTTGTGAACTCCGAAACCTCCTTCCACGCGGTGTTAAGCTCACAGCCGATGATTTGTGGGAATCCTGCCAATATGTGCTATCGCTCAAAATGAAAGAAGCGCAATTTGCGGGTCAAACCAAAGAGCGCCTCACCTCACGTGCGATTGCCTCCTTAGTGAATGGCGTTGTTAAAGATGCATTTGCACTCTGGCTCAATCAACATCGCAGTGTGGGCGAGCAAATTGCAGCCTTTGCCATTGAACGCGCACAAAAACGATTGCGCCAAGCCAAACAAATCACTCGAAAACGCTTAACACAAGGCCCTGCCCTTCCTGGAAAATTAGCCGACTGTTTACAGCAAGATTTAAATCAAGCTGAATTGTTTTTAGTAGAAGGCGACTCAGCGGGAGGCTCTGCGAAACAAGCGCGGAGCAAAGATTTTCAGGCAATTTTGCCCCTACGCGGTAAAATTTTAAATTCTTGGGAAGTCGATTCAACACTTGTACTCGGCTCACAAGAAATTCATGATATTGCTGTTGCAATGGGTATTGACCCAGGTTCAGATAATTTAGATGGCCTGCGTTACGGAAAAATATGTATTTTAGCCGATGCTGATTCTGACGGCGCGCATATTGCAACGTTGCTCTGTGCCTTATTTTTAAAGCATTTTAACGCTTTGGTGAAAGCAGGCCATGTATATGTCGCCATGCCACCCCTGTACCGCATTGATGCCGGCAATATTGTGCACTATGCCTTAGATGACAGCGAAAAAGAAAGTACAATCAAACAGCTCACTAAGAAAGGCCGTACAAAAATAAATGTTCAACGCTTTAAAGGCTTAGGTGAGATGAATCCCTTGCAGCTCCGTGAAACCACGATGGACCCAAATACCCGAAGACTGGTACAACTGACGCTAGACAATGAACCCGAAGCCATGGCATTAATGGACATGTTGCTCGCTAAAAAACGTGCCTCCGACCGAAAAGCATGGCTTGAATCTAAAGGTAATTTAGCGGCGGTTTAAAGCGTGCTGCTTTTCGAGTTATCAAAATAAGAATCTTCAGTCTGCTCATCATCAGGCACTTCTGCAACTCGATGCCAAGACAATCTTTTTTGGGCTTTAGCTTCGGCTTTAGCCGCCGCTAAATCTATCTGTTCTTTACACTCTGAAAGCCCTGCAACTGTATCATGATCATCATCTTGAAAAGCGAGTTTATTTCTTACTTCTTCTGATGCGTATTCTAATGCATCCGGATTATATTCGAGAGCTTTTAACATAAAATCTAAATTATTCAATAAATCAGGTGATGCAAACCGAAGTGCTTTTATATTTTTAGTCAGCGCCGACCAAACAACTGCTTCATCCTGCTTGTATTGTTTAGGTACAAGCCGAAGTCCTAAGCCATTTGTTCGGTTGATATAAGATAAAACTGAATATCTCTCAAAATCTGATTCGAAAAACATAAAAACCATCCCTATAACGTGTTAACTTCCTCTACATCTTCCTCTTCTTCTGCTGCTGCTTCTAAACTTGGTGAGTAAAGCGCTGCCAAGCGAGCCGCTAAAGGATTAGGAGATAATCTGGGGTCTATATTCACAGGAGAAAATCCTGTACAAACGGTATCTGGAGAAGCCTTCCCTGCTAAATTTTCAACCGATTTACTAAAGTCTTGATTCAGAGAAAAGAAACGACTGTTTCTTATATTCTCCAATGGACAACCCGCTGCATCATTACCCTCGTATTTATCTATATATGCCATCACAAGTGGATTTTTTTCCGATGCCGCCGCTTTAAACGATTCATCATCTTTTAAGCTCAATGATATATGATGAAATGCAGATGGATCTTTTTCAATTGCAGACAATGCAATTTCTTCGTTATTTTTTAAACGGATTGATGCGTACTTAATTGCCAAAGCATTTTGTCCTACTGCAGCTAAAACAACTTGATGGTCATTCTGTAATTCTTCTGATACAAAACGCAGTTGTGAACCATCTTGCCGAGCAAAAGCCAAAGCATACATCCTGTCTGCTTGTAATACGGGTGAACGTCGAAAAAAACGATTGCTTTCTCTTAATTCAATCAGTGCGCTTTTTATCGCTGCTTGTTTTGATTGCTCAATTAAATCAGGTACATTATATAACAAACTACTACTTAACAGCATTAATGCAGCATTGCATCCAGTCAAATGCTCGATAATGAAACGCAAAAGCTCATCAGGCAAATGTTCTAAATTAGGTAACATAAATAAAAATATAATAAAAAACAATCTTGGATTATACCTTAATTTAACATGGTGGTCAAAAAAAAGCTTGTCGCGAATCATGAATAAGACGATGCATAATCAATTTTTCTAAGTATTTTCGAGTATCTTTCATCGCAATTTCTGTATCTACTTCAAATTGAGTAATCACAGCTGATATAATCTCATCTATCGATTTCGGCGATGCCAAATAATCAAAAATAAATTTACCTGTACTATTTAATGCAATAAAATTCTCTTGATTATCCGAGACCATCACCAATTCATCATCAATTTCAACCGATAATAAATTTTTGTTTTGAATAAAATAATCTACTTTACGCAAGACAGACCTCCTCACAAATAATACGTGGCGCCTCAAAGCATTTAACTTGATTTGCGAATCGCATCAATTGCTTTATATAAATATACTCTAAATTCATCTGAGATAAAAAATGATACCGATAAGTATGGTGCTGCAATTTTAATAGTTTCTTAAGGCCCAATATGTCTTGTTTTTGATTGATTGTTTGATTGATTTCAAAAATATTCTTGATCTCACAGGGTTTGTTTGCAAAACGTTGTGCTGCTATCGGCAAGATAAATTTATCTAACTGCTTACGGACGCGTTTTAAATGCGTCGTTGATATATTCAATAAATCAGCGCTGGCTTGCCATAATTTAAGCTGTGGAATACCCGGTAATACAACAGGTCTCCCTTCGGAATTCAAACAAATCGCACATATATCATCAGCTACAATAGAGGCACCTTGTTGATAATACCAAGCGGCTGTTGTTGATTTTCCAGCCCCTTTCTCACCCATATAAATATTACAGGTTTGATTATCCCATGTCACGGCGTTGCCATGTAACACAATAAGACCGCGCTGCTGCAATATAGCCCCCATACAAGAGCCCATTAAAATTAATCTTAAATCAGCGATTACGACATCATCATGATTAGGTGTATAAAAAATCTGCTTGCCTGCTTTAATTTGAAATACTGCAATATTTTGAATGTTTAAATTAAAAGCACCTAAAAGCTTTTGATTTGATTGTTTGATCACAACATCAGCCACACCTGTATCAGATATGGGTGCTAATAATTCAACATCTGAATCTATTTGTAAACCAAATAATTTATACATCATGTTTTATTTTTTCAAACCCAAGCAGCACGACAAACCAAAGCATGACATAGCTAATAGAATACGCAAGGGCTGCATTTTGTATACTTAAAGTGCTAAATAATACATCGGTTAGATATAAGCGCAAAGAAACCCATTCACCCGCTGAATTATATACATGCACTATTGCTTGGATTTTCAAAAATATAACATGCAGCATATATACTAATAAAGCATGGCGCCCAAATAAATTAAATAGCTTAAACCCAGCTCGCCACTGCTTAATTTCAATCAAGCCATACACCATCGAGAAACTTAATAAAAATAAGCCTGTCGTCCATAATACATATGAACTAGACCAAAGTGATTTATTAATCGGTAAAATAAAATTTAAACCCCAGCCTGATAGCAATAATATCCCTGCTAAGCCAAGCATGTATTGCATTTTTTTTTGTTTGGTTTTTTCTGAAATCAATAAAAATCCAATTAAATTACCGAGTAATGCAGACGCAATCGCAGGAAAAGTGCTCATCAAGCCTTCTGGATCGAAGCTTTTAGTATACAAATGCTTGCCCGAAAAAATAAATTGATCAACCCGACCCACAAAATCCGATGAAAATAACCAGGGCACGAGGCCATAGCTAATTAGTGCGATTAAGGCAATCAAAGCTTGTGTTCGCATGCTTGTTGTTAGAAATAAAATAGCCGAGAAAAAATAACAAATCGCAATACGCTGTAATACCCCCATGACTCTAAGATGTGACCAATCCAATATATGATACGGAAAAATATTCAGTAATAATCCAAATAAAAATATATAACTACTACGCCAGATTATTTTTTTGAATATTTTTGATTGTAAAATATTTTTTGCTTTTAAATTAGAAAGTGCGAGTACGGATGACACCCCAACAATCATAATAAAAAAAGGAAAAACAATATCTGCAAACGTACAGCCATCCCAAGCCGCATGTTCGAGCCAGCCATAAGGCTTCGGATTACCTGGACTATTCACAATAATCATGAGCATGATGGTGATGCCTCGAAAGACATCAAGCGATAAAATTCTTGGAATGCGTTTTTGTTTCATGAGATATCAATAACATATAACTTATTGAAAAATCAAATCGACAAACCGAAAAAACATTGTATTTTCTTTACAAGAACCGAAAAAACATCGATAATTAGAATTATGAAAGCATTTATTCCTAGATTACTAGAAAAAAATATTCAACAAGCGCTAGCACGTCAAAAAAGTGTCTTGTTGCTTGGCCCTCGGCAAACAGGAAAAACAACCTTAATTAAAGAACAAATTAAACCCGATATTCAGTATACCTTTGCGCATGTCGCAACGCGTCAACGCTATGAAAAAGATCCTGCGTTATTAGAAAGTGAACTTGAAGAAAAAATCAAAACGTTTAAATCCCCTCCTTTGATTTTTATTGATGAAGTACAAAAAATCCCAAGCGTCATGGATATTGCACAACATCTCATTGATGATCAAAAAGCACAATTTATTTTATCTAGCTCATCAGCGCGCAAATTAAAAACAGGCACCAATCTTAACTTACTCCCTGGACGAGTGGTTTCTCTTCACATGACACCTTTGCTTTATCAAGAATCAGCTGCTTTTAAATTGCCTATAGAACAAATTTTACTCTATGGCACACTGCCTGGTATCATGCGTGATATTGATGTAGAAGCAAAAGAAATTGATTTATATGCTTATGTCAGCACTTATTTAGAAGATGAGATTCGTGCCGAAGCTTTGGTACGCAATATTGGCAGCTTTTCACGCTTTCTTGAAGTCGCAGCAGGTGAAACAGGAAAACAATTAAGCTTTACACGGCTATCACAAGATTTAGGTATTTCAGATACAACCATTGCCAATTATTATCAAATTCTTGAAGATTGCATGCTTATTTTAAGAATTGATCCACTTTCAAAAAGTTATACGAAAAGACGATTGGTTAAATCACCTAAATATCTATTTTTTGATCTCGGTGTTCGTCGCGCCTGTGCCAATGAAAGCACTGGACTCCCTCAAAAAATTATGGCCGATTTATTTGAACAATATGTTGGCACTGAACTCGTGTATCAAAGCCAACTCAAGTCACCTCAAATCAAAGTACGATACTGGCGTGATACAGCGGGTCCTGAAATCGATTATGTTTTAGATATTGCACATCGCTATATTCCTATCGAGGTCAAATGGAGTAGTAAAGCAGATATACATGATGCACGGCATCTTAAAAAGTTCATCTATGAATATCAAACCGATTTAGCCTATATTATTTGCCAAACCCCACATCGCTATCAGCTCACCGAAAATATTATTGTCCTACCCTGGCAAGACATCCACACTATTTATGAATCCATCTGACTGCATTTTCCATAAAGCATAAAAAATGCTGTTTTTATTACTTAATAACGCACTCAAGCTACCATCTTCTTTTATTTCACCCTCAACAAACACCAAAATTCTATCCATATCTTTCAATGTTGCGAGCCGATGGGCAATCACAAGCGTGGTTTTATTTTTCATGACTTCATGTAAGGCTGTATGAATCTCACGCTCAGTCATTGAATCAAGTGATGAAGTCGCCTCATCCAATAATAAAATAGGTGCATTTTTAAGAAACGCACGTGCTATGGCAATGCGTTGCTTTTGCCCGCCTGATAATTTAACACCACGCTCCCCAACCAGTGCTTCATATTGATGAGGCAATGCCATAATAAAATCATGGCATCTTGCTTTTTTAGCCGCTTCAATCACTTCAGCATTAGAGGCACTCGGTCGTGCAAATTTAATATTTTCTAGAATACTCTGATGAAATAGCTCAGGCTCTTGCGGAATGGTTCCAATTGCATCACGCAAAGCGCTTTGCTTAATTTTTTTTATATCTTGCCCATCAATGCATATGTCACCCAATTGAATATCCAATAAGCGCAAAATAAGTTTAATAAACGTAGATTTTCCAGCCCCTGAATAACCAACTAACCCCACTTTTTCACCTGGATTAATTGTAATATTAAAATTTTTAAAGATAGCTGGCTGATTTACATAAGCAAATTCAACTTGATTAAATGCAATCGCGCCTTTTGTGACTTGCAGCGCTTTTGCATCGGGTGCATCTATAATGTCATGCGGTATCGCAAGCAGTGCTAAAGCCTGGCTACAGGTACCTTTAATTTTTGAGAATTGCTGAATTTGGCTCCCTAAATCATACACAGACCATGAAAAAGAAGTGGTCAACATCAAAACTAAGGCAAAATCACCTGCACCGACATAACCCAATTTTAAACCATATAACAGTGCAGCAAGCATTGAGATAATTAATACGGTGACACTAAGACCCTGAAAAAAGGCAAGCTTTAAATTATACCATTGGAAAGCGCGATCGCAGTTCACTAGAATTTTTAGCTTTTTTGAAATATGTGAAATCTGATATTGAATATTATTAAATAATTTTACACTCATGACATTTGCGAGTGTATCTGAACTCACGCCATCCAGCTGTGAGAAAGCCTCTGAGGTTTGTTTGGATAATATACCCGCGCGCTTTGAAGCAAGATATGAAAAACCAACAAACAGAACACCCCAAACCAATAAAATCAAACCAAAAATAGGATGCACCGTGTAAAATAGCGTGGCACTCGCAACCAATGCTGCAAGCGCTCTTGGAATAAACCATTCGTTTGGAATCGCAACCAACATTTCAACGTTTGTAACTAAATCTGCAATTTTTCGCGTTAAGCTCCCAACAAGGTGATCTTGATAAAACGCATAAGAGTGATTCAAAATATACGCAAATACATCTTGATGAATCGTTGATTTAATTTTAGGATTCAGCTTTAAATTAATATAATTATAGAATCTAAAACTAACATTCAAAACAAGCGACATCGATGCATACAAGCTAATCGGCAAAATCAGTGCTGATAATAAAAACTCAGGATGATGTGCTCGAGCGACCACTGTATCAATAATCACTTTCATCAAATAAGGACTAACCGACATCTCAACTGACCATACTAGCGCGGTCAGTAACATACCGATTAAATATCTTTTTTCATGTCGTAAATAACGCCAAACAAATAAGCCGACCGTATTCGGTAATTTACCATGACTCATGCAGTACTTGGCTCCACTTCTGCTGCATCTGCTACATGCGCATCCACAACTTTGGTCACACACGAATCAGACCAAACATTAAGCGATGTCTCAAGCATATCGATTAAGCTATAAAAAGGCAGAATAATGCCCATTAATGTAATCGGTACATTCATGCTAGCAAGCAAACTCGCACTTAAGAAAAAACAACCCATCGGAATACCAGCATTTCCAATGGCAGCCACTGTTGCAATAATAATCCATAATCCCATGGCAGGCAGTGAGAGCGTAATACCATGGTTTTGCATGAGATAAACCACGGTTGCAAAAATAAAGGCCGCACACCCGTTCATGTTAATACTGGTGCATAAAGGCAAAACAAAGCGGCTGAGCTCAGGCCGAACCCCTAGTTTTTGCTCCATGGTATCCATAGTCACAGGTAAACTGCCAACAGATGATTTGGTAAAAAAAGCCAAAGATAAAGCAGGCATCATGCGTCGCATGGTCACAAACGGCTGAATGCCTTGATATTTAAGCCACAAAGGCAATACAACCAAGCCTTGTATTAAATTAGCTAAGACAATAATTAGTAAATATTCCCCAATGCCTTTTAAGTCTGCCCCACTTTTAAGTTGTACGACGGTTGAGGTAATAAACCCATAAAGGCCGATTGGAATAATTAAAATCACCCAGCGCGTAATCACCATCATCATGCCATGTGCACCTGAGAAAAAGTGCGTGATGGTCTTCCGTGCATCTTCATTTGGAATAGAGCGCGTCGCAATACCTATGATAATACTCAAAAATAAAACGCTTAATACTTGGTTTTCAAGAAACGGTGAGAATATATTCTCAGGAATTAAATGCGACACATGACTCAAATAACTCACGCCTGCCGTCGGCAAATCATGTGTCATAACACCCGGCGTTGTAACTAAACTTGGATGAATCAATAGATACAACAAGCAGCTAATCGTTGCGGCAACCAGCGTTGTTCCTAAGGTGTAGCACATGGTGCGCCGCCACACGCGCTTCATAATGCCTTCGGAGCGATAGTGCGCAAGGGTGACAATAATAGATAAAGCAATAATCGGTAAGCTAATGCATTTGAATATCCGAATAAATACATCAGCCACAAACAGCCCTAGTGCTTTTAAGATGCCAATATCAGATAAGCCGCTGAAAATACCGAGTAAAATCATAGCTGTATAAAGCACGGGGATGCTTAACCAAATCGGTCGTTTTTTTTCTGGATGATTGGCACACATCTCGTACTCCTAGCGTTAAAACAAATTCATAAATATGCTTTAACATAATACAGATTTATGCCGTACTAATCCATCTAGTGTTCAGAACTTGTTTTTATTTGCTGTATCCTGCTGCGTATCATCAATTATTTGACCTGATTGCTCCTGAAGTTTTTCTTTCAATGTGATACATTTTTCTTTCTTAGAGGCATGATTCCAAGCATCTCGTACGGCTTGTTGCAGCTCATTTTTTCCTTCTAAAGCATCAAGTACAAGCTTCAGGCTGAAGTCATCTTTAATTATCTGTTTAAAATCATCTGATAAGGCATTTAATACGATTCGGCACTGTGTATCATTGAGAGGCTCAAGTGCAACACCAAGCTGATAAGCATTTTTTATGATCGTTTTAAAATCATTTTTTACCGCATTAAAAACGATTTCGCGCTGCGCATCATTAAGAGGCTTCAGTGCAAAAGCAAGCTCATAACCATCGACCATTATTTCTTTTAAATCATCCTGTAAAACACCTACTATAATTCGAAGTTTCACCTCATCGATAGACTGGAATACAGTTCCAATCCCTCCCTCTGTTGTTATTATCTCTTTTAATATATGCCTTGCCTCATCGAATATAATCCGGCCCTGCACATCATTTTTTACCGTTTCTAATACAATTCGGCATTGCTCGTCATTAAGAGACTGAAGAGTATCAAGGAGCTGATAAGCATCTTCAATGCGCTCTTTTAAATCATCTAATACGATTCGAAACTGCACATCATCAAGGTACTGAAGTACAGCACCAAGCTGCAAGCCATCCTCAATTATCTTTTTGAAATCATTTTTTACCGCATTTAATATGATTTGGCGCTGCACATCATTGAGAGGCTCAAGAACTGCGCTAAGCGCCTCACCGTCTATAATAATATCTTTTAGCTTTTGATTGAGTGCCTCATAAAAACGGGTCAGCTTTGTATTGCCTTGGAGATTATTTTTAATCTCAGTGAAAAGACTAAAAATAGAACCTATATTATTAATATTAATGTCTTGAGGTAAAAAATCAGCCTCATAAATATCAAAGAACAACTGATTTAGATGCGCATCCTGAAAAAAGGTTAAGCCCGTTAAAACAACTTGCGTTTTCGCTTCTGAAAGCACTTCTGGCGCGACTGTTGTATATTTTTCAGATGAGTACATCGCATCAAGCATGTTTTTAAGTATATCTGATGAAAAACTTTCAGGCGATTTTAAATAAGCACGTTCAATCATCAAAGCATCTTTTTTATACCTATCGTTATTTGATTGTTGAACAAGATAACGTTGATATTCATGTAATTGAAGCACTTGTTTTTCGATTTCAATAGACTTATTGCTTCCTTGACCGCTTCGAATGCTTTCAATAACTTTTTTTACCATCGGTGTACAAGCAAAAAGACCTGGATTTTTCGCATACTGACCCAGATCAATTGTTGCCGTCATATCTTCATCGATTAATAGCTGCTCTACGGGTGTAGCCATTATTAATTCTTTTAACTTCAGTGCAGCCAATACAGTACCTGTACGGCCAAACCCTTCTCCACAATGAATAACTACTTTTTCACCCGGAGTCGATACACCCGTCCTGATACGATTATAAATCGCTTCAAATTGCTCGATACTTGGTGGCGTAAAGTCTTTCACGGCTTGCTTTATATATACGATAGGCGGAACACAGTTTTTAGCTATTTGTTCATCTATGTCATCGGGTTGCAAGCTAATAATCGTCGTGTATTTATTATCAGATAAAAATTGGATATCTTCGGCAGCTGTCGCCTTACCAAAACCAGGCTTTGCCATACCTGCAATTGTGATATTTTTTCTAGCTATTTCAAACTTAATTTCATTGTAATTTTCAGGCATTAATTTGCCTATTTTAATTAATATAATTTATATTATAGGACAATTTATGGCATGTTTTTCTTATGCGTTATATCCTTTTCAGCAACATCCTTGTCAGCTACATCCTGCTTATTATCCACAACTTTGAAGCCGAGCTGCTTCTGAGATTTTTTCTTAAACGACATAAAAATTGATTTTTTGGACTTAGAGGTTTCTTTTGATGGCGCTTCATCGATAGGCGTCTCTTTCGTATCTTGTGATTTTTTTTCTAGCATAGGATTTGTTCTTACTTCATCTACATCACTCGGCTCCTCTCTCTCCTTGACCTCGCTCGGCTGCTGCTCCACAACTTCACTTGGCGCTTTTTTTAAATCATCCGATACAGCATCTAAGATTATTTTTTTCTCAGTATCATTCAAAAACAAAAGCACATCCTGCAACTGCTCATGATTTTTAATGATTATATTGAAATCATCCTGCAGTGCCTTTAACACCTCTTCACGGTGCATACCAGA
>JASJHH010000121.1:0-2624 GCA_033791145.1 Legionella sp. | reverse complement strand
ATATCCTTCATTAAAAATCTTGAACCTTTATTACCTAAAAAACAAAGACCACTGATGGTAGAAAAAAGACAGAAAATAGAAGCAATATTAGATAAAAATCTAGAAAATCTATCTGTATCTGAGGCAGACATACCCGAAGACAAAGAGGCTCAATTACCAACTATAAACATCACCTCTTTTGAAGCCCTCAATCAGCATATAGAAGCAGAACTTAAAGCGATTAAAAGTGAAGCATTAGAAAACCAAATCGAACGCTATCAAAGTTTAAAAGAATCTGCTGGTGAGGCTTATTTTACTTTATTAACAGAAGAATTAAATGCTGAAAACGAACTAATTTCAGCTGCAAATAAAGAAAAAACCAAAGAAGAAGAATCAGATTTTTGGAGCTTTCTGAAACCCGAGAAAAAAACCGAACCATCAACTCAAATAGAGCACAAGCCAAAAACCTCGAACATCGAAATGGGAAAGTCTGCTGAGTTAATAAACGTCCGTATCGATGATGAGATAAGAGACACAACAAACCAGGAAATAGCCCAAAAGAAAAATGAAATTCTCTCTAATTTTGATGCAAGCCTAAATGAATTTGAAACTAAAGTTAATGAACTTAAGAGCATTAGCGCCCCAAATAAAAAAACCACTTCCCTGTTTATCGAAGAACTAAAGAAGCATAGAGACAATTTTAATGACAATGGAGATGCTGATTGCTTTAAAGCAGAGATTACAGAGGCTTGTCTGGCTACTGGGTCTATTTATAACAAAAAAACTTGGTTTAAAGAAAATATTGCAGAACCTTTTGAAAAACTAAAAAACAGTCTTTATCAGCTTATTGGGCAAATTTTAAACAAACCTGGTTTATTCCAACCTCAGCCTAGTCTTCTCGATGAATATAAGACACTTCAAAGTAAATTAGAAAACCTTGAAGAAAAAGCAGAGCAAAAAATACAACCTTCACAATAATCTTCTCGTGACAGCGGTCAGTGACTTTCTTATAATGCCTTATTTACGCGCTTAACCCAGCAAATAAATTAGGCCTATCGTATGTCAAAACCCCTTGTATTCCTCATGGCTCAAATTAACCCTATCGTCGGTGCGATTGAAGCTAACAGAGATAAAATAGTTACTATTATTGAAGCGCACCAAACAACACATGATGTGATTATTTTTCCTGAGCTAGTCTTAACAGGCTATCCCCCTGAAGATTTATTATTGCGCGACGCATGCATGTTTCGTGTTGAACAAGCGCTGACTACCATTTGCCAGGCAACAAAAAATACGCATGTCATTATTGGCCACCCCTATCAAGAAAACGCAGCTTGCTATAACGCCTTAAGCATTATTCATGAAGGCCAAGTGACTGCTATTTATAAAAAACAGCATTTACCTAACACCGGTGTGTTTGACGAGAAACGTTATTTTGAACCCGGCCCTGAAGTCCCTTGTTTGCTCACCATTCAGAATCAAACCATTGGATTTTGTATTTGTGAAGACATTTGGAACGCGGGCCCTGTTGAGCAAATGATAAATGCTGGCGCTGATATATTAGTTTGTATTAATGCCTCCCCTTTCGAGGTTGATAAAGCAAAAGAACGTATTGAATTATTACAATCACACGCGCCGAATCAACTCACTTGTGTTTATGTAAACCTTGTTGGTGCACAAGACGAACTGGTGTTTGATGGGCAATCGTTTGTATGCAATCACCAGGGCCAAATCAAAGCCCAAGCCCCTGCTTTTATTGAGCATTTACATACGGTTCACATTCAAAAGCAACATATTCAATCTAAATGCGAGAAGCCTCTGGATGCACATGCACTGATTTATAAAGCATTGTGTACTGGGCTTTCTGATTATATTACCAAAAATAATTTTCCTGGTGTGTTACTGGGGCTATCTGGCGGCATTGATTCAGCTTTAACCCTTGCCATAGCCGTAGATGCATTAGGGGCTGAACGCGTGCATGCCTTGGCACTGCCTTCGCGTTATACCTCTGAGATGAGCACAGACGATTTGCATGAAATACTTGCCAATGTTCCAGGCGTTCAACATGACACGCTGTCTATCGAACCTGGCTTTGAGGCGTTACTCGGCACTTTATCGCCACATTTAGATAATCAAGCTGTCCCTGAAATCGCCCAACAAAACCTACAAGCACGTTTACGTGGCATGATTTTAATGGCTTTCTCGAACAGTAATCAAAAATTAGTGCTTTCAACCAGCAATAAAACCGAGAGTGCAATTGGATATACCACTTTGTATGGTGACATGTGTGGTGGCTTTGCCCCTATTCAAGATGTACCCAAAATGCTTGTGTATGCGTTAGTACGCTATCGTAACACCGTGAGTCAGGTGATTCCTGAACGCGTTTTAACCCGTGCGCCCTCAGCCGAACTTGCTGATAATCAAACAGACCAAGATAACTTGCCAGATTATCCTGAGCTCGATCAAATCGTGGCTTATTATATGAACGAAAAGCTAAGGACTGATCAAATTATTGAAAAAGGCCATGCACCTGATGCGGTCAAACAAGTGATTGGTCTCATTCAACAAAACGAATACAAACGCAGACAAGCCCCCCCAGGTACTAAAATATCTAAACGTGCTTTTGGACGCGATTGGCGTTATCC
>JASJHH010000120.1:0-12948 GCA_033791145.1 Legionella sp. | reverse complement strand
CCTGTTTTATACAGATAAACGATATTTTGTTCAATCTTAAAGGCATTAGATTCTGGTAATTCATCTACCCAATGAACAACATAATTGGCATGACCAATGCGATCTTGGCTGGGTTTACCTAACGCATTGAAATATGGTTCTGTGTAGTCAACCCAGTCTTCTCGAGCTTGATTTAAGCAAAAATCATGATTTAATTGCTGAATAATACAACCTACTTCGATTTGGTAGAGTATGCATTGCTCAGCGCCTTCGGAGGCCTTGTAATCTACATTAACTCCCCAAGGCTCAGCTATCGCGTGCGTATAAGTTTTTTCATATAGATCAGGTATTGTTTGAGAGTCGTACGCCTCTTCTACCGCTTGAATATATTTCTCTTTTGCTTCTTCGGCTAGCGCAAGATCGCTTTTATTATTTATCTTGATATGCCTCGCATCTGCTGTAGCTTGCACAGCGTTTTCCAATTGCTTGATAATATGATTACAATGCCATTGAAGGTCTTTAGTTGTTGTAATCGGTGGCATCAGATAGTCCATGTTTTTTATGAAAAATAAAGCGTAAGCAGTTTAACATATACGGCCACTAAAGTAAATAAACTTGCCATATCGATTAGAATTTAATCGGGTTGAAAATTATTAATGTTTGAGTTGATTGGCAATATATAGGATCTGGGGTATATACTTAAAAGATTCTTGATTAGGAGCAAATGAGTTTATGGAAGACCCCTGGGTTCTGATTAAACAGCTGACGTTTTCACATCAAAACCGCATGATATTCAATCAAGTGAATCTTGAAGTTCAGCGTGGAAAAATCACAGCGATTATGGGGCCAAGTGGCACGGGTAAAACCACGTTGCTGCATCTGATTGGCGGTATGTTAAAGCCTGACTCAGGCGAAGTTTTTGTGCATCAGCAAAACATTCATGACTTATCAAATAAAAAGCTTGCGAAAGCGCGGCGAAATATGGGCTTATTGTTTCAAAACGGCGCCTTGTTTACGCATTTATCTGTGTTTGAAAACGTCGCTTTTCCACTGCGTGAGCATACTGATTTAGAGGCGCATTTATTAAACCATGTGGTCTTAATGAAACTTGAAGCAGTGGGGCTACGAGGAGCCGCTGATTTAATGCCTTCCGAATTATCAGGCGGCATGGCGCGACGTGTGGCGCTTGCACGTGCCACGGCACTCGATCCGGATTTAATGATGTATGATGAGCCGTTTACAGGGCAAGACCCGATTTCGATGGGGGTTTTGGTGCGTTTAATTAAGCGCCTGAATGAGCTATTAAAAACAACGACGATTATTGTATCTCACGATGTAGAAGAAACCTGTTCAATTGCAGATTACGTGTATTTAATTGCGGGTGGGCGTGTGATAGGAGAAGGTACGCCAAGTGCATTACAAGCATCAAAACAACCGGATATACGGCAATTTATGTCAGGTGAGGCTGATGGTACGGTGCCATTTCATTATCCCGCAAAGCCTTATCAAGAGGAGTTACTTGATGCTTAATCGAATTGCAAAAACAGGCCAAGTGGGTATGGATGCGTTAGCGCGGCTAGGTCACTCAGGTTGTTTTTTATTTTGTTTGTTATGGCGCTTTCCTAAAAGCCGCGCATTGCTGCCTAATATATGGCAGCAGTTGTATTTTGTGGGGGTGTTGTCAGCGGTTGTGATTATTGTTTCAGGACTTTTTATTGGCATGGTGGTGGGTTTACAAGGTTATCATACGCTTGAGAAGTTTGGAGCTGCCAGTCAATTAGGACAGCTTTTGGCGTTAAGTATTGCGCGTGAGCTTGGCCCTGTAGTGAGTGCGTTATTATTTGCAGGACGCGCAGGCTCTGCATTGACAGCAGAAATTGGACTCATGAAAACAACAGAGCAGTTGAGCAGTATGGATATGATGGGGGTTGACCCCTTGGCACGTATTGTTTACCCGCGTTTTTTAGCGGGATTAATTGCTTTGCCAATACTTACGCTTATGTTTTCAGCTGTTGCAATTTATGGTGGTTATTTTATTGGGGTTGAATATTTAGGAATTGATGGCGGAAGTTTTTGGTCTAATATGCAATCTGCAGTGGATTTTAAGTTAGATGTACTTAGCGGTATAATGAAGAGCATGGTTTTTGCTTTCTTGGTCACATGGGTTGCTGTATATCAAGGTTTTTCATGTGTTCCAACGGCTGAAGGGATTAGCCAAGCCACTACGCGCTCGGTGGTTTACGCGTCTTTGTTGATTTTAGGATTTGATTTTTTATTAACAGCGCTCATGATTGGAGGATGGTAAATGACAATGCAAAATAGGCGCTATGGGCTGGATTTAGCAGTTGGTTTTTTAATGATTTTTGGATTTTTAGCCTTGCTTGTGATGGTGTTTAAAGTGAGTGGGATACAAACTTTAGCGCATACAAAAAATTATCAAGTGACAGCTGATTTTGCGAACATTGGCGGCTTAAAAGTACGTGCGCCTGTGACTGTTTCAGGGGTTAAAGTGGGGGAGGTCACCCAAATTGTACTTGAGCCCGGTCAGTTGAATGCCAAAGTCACGATGCGCCTTGCAGAAAATAAACCGATACCTTACGAAGACACGTCAGCACGTATTTTAACCGAAGGGTTACTCGGTTCGAATTATATTAGTATTGTCCCAGGATTTGAAGATGATCCAAATCATCCGTATTTACGTGCAGGGGATAATATTGAAAAAACACAAGAGGCCGTGATTTTAGAAAATCTCATCGGGCAATTATTATTTAATGTGAAAGCAACTTAACAAAGCCTACGCCCCGCGGCTTGTCCGCGGGGTCTATGGCAATAGGAGAATAACTATGCGCGGGTTACGTGTTTTTTTTGGGGTGCTTTGTTTGGGATTTACAGCTGTAGCATGGTCTGCGACCTCTCCTGTTCCTATGCTTGAAACAACAGCTGGAAATATGGTTCAAGTGTTAGATAAAAACAAAGCAAACTTAAAAACGAATCCTGAAATTGTTCGAAAAACCGTACGTGAATATTTATTGCCACATATTGATGTGCGGGGCATGGCGCGCTCTGTGTTGGGACGCGCTGCCTGGGTCCGCGCCTCAGAGGCAGAGCGCGCGCGCTTTACAATAGCGTTTACAGATTTAGTGGTACGCACGTATTCAGCACCTTTGGCAGAGTATTCGGATGAAAAAATTATGTTCATGCCCGAACGTGCGGCACCAAACGGACGTTTTACACGGGTAAATAGTGTTATCATTCGCCCGAGTGGACAAAAAATTCCATTAAGTTATAGTTTGGTGCTTAAAAAAGGCAGTTGGAAAATTTATGATTTTAGTGTGGAAGGCGTGAGTTTGCTGCAAAGTTTTAAAACACAATTTGGGCAGATACTAAGAACATCAAATATGAATAACTTAATTGCTGAACTTGAAGCAAAAAGCAGTTCAAAAGAGGCGGCATAATGCTTACTCCGAGTGTATTTGTTCCAGCTAAAAATTTAACATTTGAAACGGTTTCGGCCGAATTAAAGCGTTTTTTAGTGTTGCTAAATAAACATAAAAAAACGTCTGTCTTGTTTGATTTAAGTCAGGTGTTGCAATGCGATAGCGCAGGCCTTGCTTTATTAATTGAAGCAAAGCGTTTATGTAAGCTTAGACAGCAAGATTTTTTGATTCAGAACATGTCGAATACAATGACTGATTTAGCCACGTTTTGTGGGATAAACAATTTGTTTTTAGGAGAGTTGGTGAATGATTAGCCATGATGAAATTGAAGCGCGTTTGGTTGCAGAAGAAGGGGTTTCTTACGTGCATGTACTGGGTGATGGATATCATTATGAACTGACGATTGTATCCAATCAATTTGAAGGGTTGCGCCCTGTAGCTCGGCAACAATGGGTTTATAGTAAATTGCAAGATGTGATTGTTTCGGGTGATTTGCACGCACTCACCATGAAAACCTGGACGGAAGCTGAGTGGGAGAATGAACGTGGATAAATTAGTCATTAATGGCGGGCGACCGCTTCACGGTGAAATTGTCATGTCAGGTGCTAAAAATGCAGCTTTACCCATTATGGCGGCGACGTTACTGGCAACAGAGCCTGTGACCATTGCGAATGTGCCCCATCTTAATGACGTGACAACCATGATGGAATTATTAGGACAGCTCGGCGCGCATCTTGTGGTTGATGAAAAAATGCATGTTTCAGTTAATGCTAATACGGTGGGTGATTTGGTCGCGCCATATGATTTAGTTAAAACCATGCGTGCGTCTATTTTGGTTTTGGGGCCGTTGCTGGCTCGTTTTGGTCAGGCGGATGTGTCTTTACCGGGTGGGTGTGCGATTGGAACGCGGCCGGTTGATTTGCATTTGAAAGCGTTACAATTGATGGGAGCTGAGATAGAAGTTTCCGGGGGATATATTAAAGCGCGTACCAAGCAAAAACGTTTACAAGGTAAAGATATAAATTTTGAGACTGTCACAGTGACAGGCACTGAAAATATTTTAATGGCAGCCACGCTTGCTGAAGGGACAACGCGCATTCAAAATGCGGCAAAAGAACCAGAGGTTGTTGATTTGGCTAACTTCTTAATCAGCATGGGTGCAAAAATCAATGGTGCTGGGACACATACGATTGAAGTAGAAGGCGTTGAGGCTTTAACGGGAGGTAGTTATACCGTATTGCCAGATAGAATAGAGGCGGGCACATATTTAACTGCGGCAGCAATGACACGTGGATGTGTGACTGTTAAGCGCGTTCGTCCAGATGGCTTATTATCGATGCTTTGTAAGTTTGAAGAAACAGGTGCTTTAATTACCACCGGAGATGATTGGGTCACACTGGATATGAAAGGCGAGCGTCCTAATGCGGTTGATATTTCAACGGCACCTTACCCTGGATTTCCAACCGATATGCAGGCACAATTTATGGCGTTAAATACAATCGCTAACGGATCATCTACAGTGGTTGAAAATATTTTTGAAAACCGTTTTATGCATGTGCAAGAATTACAGCGAATGGGGGCTAAAATTCGCTTAAATGGAAATACGGCAATCATAAAAGGGGTTGAGCGTTTAACGGGTGCTCCTGTGATGGCAACTGATTTACGTGCTTCTGCAAGTTTAGTGTTAGCAGGGCTTTCAGCCGAAGGCGAAACCTTGGTTGAACGTATTTATCATGTTGATAGAGGGTATGAGCGGATTGAAGAAAAATTTTCAGTCTTAGGTGCTGATATCAAACGCTGTTTAGGAAGATAAAAGATAAAATGACGACACGCACGGCGCTTTTAAATTATTTAGCTGATTATCTTGTGTTGGGTAATTTTAAAGATTATGCACCCAATGGATTGCAAGTTGAAGGGCAAATGGAAATCACCCGGATTAGAACGGCAGTGACGGCGTCGCATGCTGTGATTCAAACAGCATGTCAAGATAAAGCCTCGGCACTTTTGGTGCATCACGGTTATTTTTGGCGCGGAGAAGCGCCAGAAATTTGCGGTATGAAACGACAACGCATTGCTGATTTATTAAAGCATGATATGAATTTATTTGCGTATCACTTGCCAATTGATTGTCATCCTGAACTGGGTAATAACGCCTGCATGGCAAGGCGTTTAGGGTTGACAGATGTTAAGATGCATTCTGCAGCAGGCACACCTAATTTGTTATGGACAGGCCGCTTGCCTAAAGCTGTGACAGCAGATGCTTTCTCATATTTGATTGAAAAAACTTACAAACGCGCGCCACAATGTATTTCAGGCACCCAAAAATCAATTCAAAACATTGCTTTTTGTACGGGTGCGGCACAAGACTTTATAGCCGATGCAAGTGCGCTTGGGGTGGATGCTTATTTGAGTGGTGAAATCTCAGAACGTACGTATTATCAAGCCAAAGAGCTTGATTTACATTACTTTGCATGTGGGCATCATGCAACAGAAAAAGACGGCATTAAAGCACTAGGTGAGCATTTATCCATGCGGTTTGGTGTGGAACATGCTTTTATTGATAGCGATAATCCAATTTAAATAATAAGCAATAATTTATGGAGCACTTACAAGGCGCGATTGAACGCGTGACGTTTCACAGTGAAGCCACAGGCTTTTGTGTGTTGCGTACTAAAGTCAAAGGACATCGAGATGTTGTGACGGTGATTGGCTCAGCGCCATCGATTACAGCGGGTGAATACATCGAATGTCGCGGTATTTGGATCAACGATAAAAAGCATGGTTTACAATTTAAAGCAGATTATTTAAAAGCGGTTCAGCCCACAACACTTGAAGGCATTGAAAAGTACCTAGGCTCAGGCATGGTCAAAGGCATTGGTCCACATTTTGCTAAAAAATTAGTGCAAGCTTTTGGTGAAGCGGTGTTTGATGTGATTGAAGAAACCCCTGAGCGTTTATTAACGCTTGTAGGCATTGGTAAAAAAAGAAAAGATAGGGTGTTATCCGCCTGGGCAGAACAAAAAGCAATTCGTGGCATTATGGTTTTTTTGCATGGGCATGGTGTAGGCACTGCGCGCTCGGTTAGAATTTATAAGACGTATGGTGATAAAGCCGTTCAAATCGTTGAAGAAAATCCTTATCGGCTCGCACAAGATATTCATGGCATTGGCTTTAAAACAGCAGATAATTTAGCTGAAAAGCTTGGTATTGCAAAAGATTCGTTAATGCGAGCACAAGCAGGCGTGAGTCATGTATTACAAGCATTATGTGATAAGGGGCACTGTGCTGCTGAACGCACCAAATTAATCAAAGCAAGCGTTGAACTGCTTGAAATTCCTGAAGCTGTGATTGAACGCGCACTCGAAGAAGAAATGAAAGAAGAGCGCTTAGTTGAAGATAGCATCCAAGATATGCCTTGTATTTATCCAATATCACTCTATACCGCAGAAACCAGGGCAGCAGCGCAGTTAAAACGACTCAATACAGGCAGTCCGCCTTGGGGTGTGATTGATTCAGACAAAGTAATTCCCTGGGTTGAAAAACAAACAGCGTTAGAACTTTCAGACTCACAGCGTGAAGCGATTGAGGTGGTTTTAAAATCAAAGCTTGCCATCATGACCGGTGGGCCAGGTGTTGGTAAAACGACCATTGTGAAGAGCTTGCTCGGTATTATTGAGGCTAAATCTTTAAGAATAGGCCTTTGTGCACCGACAGGGCGTGCAGCAAAGCGTCTCACAGAAACAACGCGAATGGAGGCCAAAACCATTCATCGCTTGCTTGATTTTGATATGAAAACGTACGGATTTAAGCATAATCAAAATAATTTACTACCGCTTGATGTTTTAATTATCGATGAAGCATCGATGATTGATATTGTATTACTTAATCACTTACTAAAAGCCATACCGCTTGATGCCGCTGTGATTTTTGTCGGTGATATTGATCAGTTGCCATCGGTGGGTTCAGGTGCTGTGTTATCTGATTTAATTGCATCAGGCGTGATAGCAACAGTAAGGCTTACTGAAATTTTCAGGCAAGCCGCACATTCTCATATTATTGTGAACGCGCATCGCGTGAATGAAGGCCGAATGCCATTGTCATATGATTCGCCGAAGAGTGATTTTTTTACTTTATATACCGAAACGCCAGAGGAAATTCACGCCAAGCTAATAGAGGTTGTGACCCGTCGTTTATCTAAACGTTATGGATATGACCCAGTGCGTGATATTCAAGTACTCACACCAATGAATCGGGGAGGACTGGGTGCGAGAAGTTTAAATATCGCACTGCAAGCCGAACTAAACGGTCATGCAACGCCTAAGATTGAGCGATTTGGCTCGGTGTATGCACCGGGTGATAAAGTCATACAAATGCGTAATAATTACGATAAAGATGTATTTAACGGCGATATTGGCTTGATTGAAAGCGTTGATTTAGAAGAAGCTGAGATAAAAATAAATTTTGATGGCAGCTTAAAAACCTATGGTGTGAATGAATTAGATGAAGTGAATTTAGCGTATGCGATTAGCATTCACAAATCACAAGGCTCAGAATTTCCTGTGGTGGTCATGCCGCTTGCAACCCAGCATTTTACGTTACTGGCCCGTAATTTATTATATACAGGCATTACGCGCGGTAAAAGCCGAGTGGTTTTAATCGGCCAAAAAAAAGCCATTGGCATGGCCGTGCATAATAATAAAGAAGCCAACCGCTTGACTAAGTTGTCAGAGCGTTTAACCCTTACGAGGGGATGATTGTTTAGGGCTTTCTTCTTTAATGCTTGGAAGATTTTTTTTCATGTCTTTTTCTAGCTCAGACTTTAAGTTTTTGAAAGTTTTCATTCTATCTTTTTTAGCTTCACGAATTTCTTGCTTATAAGTCTTAGCTATTTTTGTATTTTGATTTTTTTTACCACTGGTCAGTTTTGGATTGACTCTTTTGGCTTTAAATTCTTTATTTTTTATTTGCTTGTTTTTTTCTTCATACAAATTGCTTTGTATGTCGTTTCTAGCATCTTGCAACTGTTTAGACGCTTTTTTTGTTGCTTTTAATCCGTCAGAGAGTATTTTTTTTGGCAAAACTTTGTGTTCATGCCGGCCTCTTGATTCCCAAAGAACTTTTGTAGGCAATACATTCACACAAAAAGCTTCTGCTGCATGCCTAAATCCAACGGCAAGGTGCGCTGAAAGAGATGATTCGGTTTGGCTTCTGCGGCTTTTTTGGTGTACAGCAAGGGTTTGGAAGAACCCTTTAAAATCATCATCTAGCAGTTTTTGTTTTAATGCACCTGCTTTTTGAAGGCTTTTGGGTTTGTTTTCTTTTTTTAACATATAAGCATCTATTTCTTGTATGAGTTCATGCTTTAGATACTCATAAGCCTTTATTTTTTGCTCCGAAGAAACATGCGTTGATGTTAATACATTATTGAAGATAACATCTTGCTGGTCGACTGTAATTGTCATTGCTCGATATAGACTAACCATAAACACACCAAATGTATTTTATATGTATATAAAGTGTAGTATATAACCACATTAGTGCAACTATTTAAGCTGCGCGACACTTCAATTATGTAGTAAGATACACAAAAGGGAATAAGAGGGAATAATCGGCATGGAGCATGACGTTTCTTTTTTTCAAAAGGTTTATTTAAAATTACCTGTGATTGCATTTGATATTTTAGCCATTCCAGTGGCTTGGTTTCTGGCCTCCGAGTTTATATACAGTCAGCCTATTTTGATTTCAGATTGGCAGCCATTGCTTGCCCTGTTTGGGATTCAGGTGGCTGCTTATTATGGCTTTAGAGTGTATCGTGGATTGTGGCGCTTTTCGTCACTGAATGACGTCGCGCGCATCTTAAAATCTGTTTTAACAGCAGCATCTGTGGCTATTCCTGTATTTTATGCCTTTTCATGGTTCCAAGTTGTACCCATATCGATTTTACCGCTCTACGCTTTAATGCTAATTAGCTTGTTATGTGGTGCGCGTCTTTTTTTACGGCATCAGTCGGATAACTGGAGTAAGCGCTCAGATGTGTCTGAAACCATACAGCGTGTTTTAATTGTTGGTGCAGGAAGTGCTGGTGAAGGCTTAATTCGTGAAATGAAGCGCACAAAAAAATATGTACCGATTGGCATTGTAGATGATGGTCGTAAAAAACGAGGGCTTGAAGTGCATGGTGTGCGTGTGCTTGGTACCGTGCCGCAGTTGCCAGAACTTGTTGTACAAACAGGCGCTGATTTAATCGTGATTGCTATTCCATCAGTAGGTTCTGCTGATATGCGACGTATTGTCAATTACTGTGAAAATTGTCATGTGCCTTTTCGAACCTTACCGAGTTTGGCCGCGATGACTTCTGGACGTGTGGAAATTAATGCACTGAAAACCGTTAAAATTGAAGATTTGTTGGGGCGCGATCAGGTTGATCTTGAATGGGATAAAATCGAAGAAAGTATTCAAAATCGCACGATTTTGGTGACCGGATCAGGAGGTTCTATTGGCTCTGAGCTGTGCAGGCAGATTGCCATGTTACAGCCAAGCGACTTAATGCTTTTGGATAATAGCGAAGCCAATTTATACCATATAGAGCAAGAGCTAACGCTAAAATTTCCAGAAATAAAAATTCAAACGGCTTTGGTCAGTGTTGTTGATGGTATCGCAATTCAAGCCGTGTTTGAGCAGTTTAGACCGGCTATTGTGTTTCATGCAGCAGCTTATAAACAAGTGCCAATGCTTGAGCATCAGGCGCGAGTGGCTGTGCGAAATAATGTGTTGGGTACGCGTATTGTGGCGGAAGCCAGTATTGCGATGGAGGTTGAAAAGTTTATTTTAATTTCAACCGATAAAGCGGTTAATCCAACCAATGTCATGGGAACCACCAAGCGTGTGGCTGAAATTTATTGTCAAAATGTGAACGAGCGTGTCAATACACAATTTATTACGGTGCGTTTTGGTAATGTGTTAGGTTCTGTAGGTAGTGTTGTGCCTTTGTTTCAAAAACAATTAGAAGCCGGTGGACCGCTAACGGTGACGCATCCTGATATTCAGCGCTATTTTATGACCATTCCTGAAGCGAGTCGGCTGATTTTACAAGCCATGGTGAATGGCAAAGGAGGTGAGATTTTTGTGCTTGATATGGGCGAGCCGATTAAAATCACCTATCTTGCAGAACAAATGATTCGACTTGCGGGGAAAGAACCTGGTACAGATATTCAAATTAAATACACAGGTTTAAGGCCTGGCGAAAAATTGTTTGAAGAATTATTTCATCCATCGGAAGAACTCACACAAACAGCGCATGAAAAACTCTTACAGGCGCGCTTTCGACAAATGGATTGGGATGAATTAACAGAAACATTTCGAATGATTCAAACGGCATGTAATACACATGAGCATCATGAAATTATTATTTTGCTGCAAAGTTTAGTTCCTGAATTTAAAAAGGAGTGCGTTGAATTCGCATAATGTAATATATGGTGCATGCAAGGAAGCGTGGTTTTTCATTCACTGAAGTGCTGGTTTGTCTCGTTTTAATTTCGAGCGCCTCATTATTGCTTTTAAAAAAACAAGTGGTATTAACACGCACTATTGCTGAGGTGCGTGTCATATGAAGCATTTGAGTCGCGGCTTTAGCCTAACAGAGTTATTAATTTGCTTTTTTATTTCCATGCTATTAATTACGATTTTAATTCAGCATTTATTATCAGTGAGTCGACAGTATCAATATGTTCATGCGGTTTTAGACGAAACCATTGAATTGCAATGGGTGTTTGATGTAATGCGTGCACGTATTCGTCATGCAGGATTCACGCCTTGTAGAAGCCTTAATCAGCTTAAAGTAATTGATACACGAGATAATCCAGATACAGCATTAAAAGCGATTCAAATACAATCAGGTGAGATTCCAAAGCTTTTGATTCGCAAAATGGACGAAACAAGCTTTGAACGCATAGATATTTTGACACCTGATACGTTACATATCAAAAATAATAGCTTAAATCCAGACAGGCCTGTCATTATTGCAGATTGCACCCATGCAGAAGTGCATAGCATGCAAAAAGCGGGCTCTTTAATCCACCTCAATAAACCTTTAGTATTTAATTATTCACCTGAAGTGTATATCGGTGAATGGGTTTCAGAAGCCTTTTTTTTAAAACAATCTAAAGGCTTATTTATTCAGCAGCACCGTGTTGATTTAATGACAAAAGTAAAAAATATTATATTTGATTTAGATAACTCAAAAATTATTATAAAAGTGATTTCAAGGCTTGGGAATACTTATGTGCTAGAAGAAAACATGCGTACGCCATGTATGTAAATAGGCATGCGTGTGGCATGATTTTACTCACGACTATTATTCTATTAAGCCTGCTTGCGGCTTTAATGTTTTCGATGCAGCGCGCTTTATGGCTATATACGAAAGTGCATCAAAAAACATATGCATATCATGAAGCATTTAATCAACTAGAAGCTGTCGCTTTCAAGCTTGGCGAAAATGGATTAAATACGGCTAAAATAAGCTGCTTTAGTGAGGTTTCAGATGTGAATCATGCATTACTCATGTTAAATGCAGGGCGTGGCTGTCTGGTGACAAAAAACAATACCAGATATCAATATTGGATCAATCAAATGAAACCCCAAAAAAAGCAATGGGTGATAGGTGTGCAATTAGAAGCTGACCCAAAAACGCAAATTATATTACGATTTTCAAAAACAAAAGGGTTGATGAGTTGGCGCTATATCTCATAACAACTCAAACTTTGTCTATAATTAAATCACGAAGATTTAATTGTGGACTTTTATGCCTAAAAATTACAGAGAAGTTGATTTTAAAATAGCTGGAAAAAATATCAAAATTGCAGGCATGGCAAGGCCCGGTTTTGAGAGTCAGAAACCTGAAAAGGTGTTTCAATTTTTATCTAAGAATGATTATACGACGATAATTAGCTTGCAGCCGAATGAAGTAGATAAGCAACTTGCTGGAAAATGCCATCCTCCTATTGAATATATAGAGCAACAAGTAAAAGATTTTACATCGCCGAGTATTGAGCACTTTGAAGCAATTTATGATCGTATTAAAATAGGTGACTCTAATCCTAATGAAAAAATAGTCATTTACTGCGGAGAAGGATTTGGTCGTACAGGTACTGTATTAGCTGCACTGAAATTAAAAGAATTAATGCAAGCTATATCTATGAACCAAGCATTAATAGATGAAAAGCTGACTTCGGCCATTAAGCTTGGTAAGCATGCAGAGAAAGCAGGTCTTTTTCAGTGCGCACCGATGCTAGCAAAAGCCATTAAAGCCATTCGAAAGCATCCTGAGAGCAGTGATTCGGTTGAAAATGAAAAGCAAGTGAGGCAATTACAACAATATCAAACTTATCTGATTCAACAATTAAATGCTGAGAGGTATAAAAAAGATGCTTTATTAATTCAGGATGCTTATCGAAAAACACCTGAAAAATTCTCACTTGATGTACTTAAGAAGATGCTTCATGCAAAGCCACAAGTTATTTTAATGGGTTTAGTT
>JASJHH010000119.1:0-5942 GCA_033791145.1 Legionella sp. | reverse complement strand
ATATCCTTCATTATGTTAAAGACTGTGCCACATTCAGGAGATCCCTCGCTGCGCTCGGGATGACGTGGGGAGTTACGATTTTTCTTATGAAATTAATTAAAAGTCAATTGTGATCCATCCTGTTCTGTAGGTTGATATTGCGCTTCTTTTTGGGAATATAATTTAGACTGATCATATTTATGTGTAACGACCCATTTGAGACCATTTTTCTCTGTATCGCCCAATAGATGCGGGTATAGTTCAATTAATTTATTAGCTAAATAAGCATCTTCATAACCAAAAAGAAACAAATCCCCTTTGTCTTGATTAAATTTATTGATTGTTAATGTACTATTCAAGAAAATTTCAGCATGCTTAAGACTTAATTGTGCGATCTTCGCACAGAACTCCGGTAAAAATTTATCTCGGAGCGTTGATAGTAGACCCTTTGTGACAGCAAGCCCCATGTCTTTATTAGAAAAATATTTGAGCATCACGCACTCCTTCTCTGAACGCATACATTTGGGATTGTCTATTTGCTCGATTTCAGAAAGAACCTTGTTTTGATATATAGCAAAATCATCTTCTATTAATCCATATTCCATGATCAAATTTTCTTGATTTTGAGATTCAAGTTCAAGAAGTATTTGATTGCAACTGAAAACAGCTAATATTCCCAAGTTAAACCGATATAACAATGGAACATTACTAACAAGAGGCATAGTGGCAGTAAAAATATAAGCCATTGCTGATCTGAGCCACACTGAAATAATATACGCCCCCACAAATTCTGTGTTTTTTGGCTTACATTCTTGTAAAAATGATTCTGAAAAGGCATGTAATTCCCCCTGTTTAAGTGCTTTTTTTGCCTCTTTAACAAATAATGCTTTTTTATCTTGGGACAATGGGCTATCTAGCTCCTTTTCAATTTCATTCAGATAAAATTGAATCTGTATAATACGAGCATAACGAATGGCTTTTTGCTTCAAATAAGATGCTCTCGATGATTCGGTATAACGCTCTCTAAATTTATCTAGCGTCTCATTTTTATGAATTTTTTCGTCTGATTTGTCCAAATTTTTATGATTTCTAATAAAATTAGAGATCTGTGCTGTCTTTAACAATATATGCGGCAGCTTAATTAAACTATAACCCGCATTAATTTGATATTGCTGCTCTTCTAATAAACCAAGTAAATTGGGTATCTTATATTGGCCCGTAGACGGATCAATGCCCGTCGTATCTCGAGCAAATACTAATGCATCAACATAGCAAGCGTATGAATCTGCTTGTCGTTGATCAGTATGGCTAAATACTCTAATACCTGTATGAGCATGAATTTTTCTAAATACTTCTGAATTGCTGGAGAGGGAATCACTATATAAAATCCCTTCTTTATTACCTTCTTTTATATAGACCATAAAAATCGCATGCTTTGAGCCATCTATTAAAATAAATGCCTTTCTACAATCACCGCTTTGCTGCCTAATATTTTTTAAATAACTATTTATGTTAGAATCAGAATAATTAGAAAATATTGAGAAAGTACTCGTATACTCAGGTATTATTTCTCCATATGCCAATCCCCCGCCCCTCGACCTATTCATATAATAGAGACTAATCGGGCGGCAAATATTTGATGAATATTTATCATGTGAATATTGTATGAGAAGGTCTAATCCTCTATCTGTCGGTTGGATTTCATCGACCGTATCTTCTCTATAATATAGTGCTTCATCAAATTTTTTCATAATATCCCCTCAAGAGCCCAGAATGCTCAAGAAACAGCCTACCAACAAAAGCGCACTATACTCTTTTTTTGAGCAGATCGCAAGAGTCTCACGCCGTTGTTACATAAAACTAGAGTTAAAAAAACGCGACTTCGCGTGCATGTCGGAACTAAGCTATACTAGAAAATATGCTTATTATTATTAAATTTGGTAATTTTTATGTTTTTATTTAATCACATGATTTTTGCTATCACAGCGCTATTTAGTGCAAGCATTTTTGCAGCACAAGACGCTTTTTATTGCCCACAAAATCATGGCTATATTCGTGTTGGTATGACAGAAGCCGAAGTCTTAAAGCTATGTGGCATACCTACTTCAAAAGAAAAATCAAAAAATGCAGCCGTCGAGCAAATACCGGTAACACAACTCATTTACACCACCTTAAATCGTGAACCCGTCTTTCGAGGCTATAAACTGATTTATAATACTTGGTCACTCCCTGTTGGTTCAGGGGATAACAGTTTAGAAGTAGATATCATCGACGGAAGAATTAAATCCATTCGATTTAATGGTTCAGGCACCAATGCTTCAAGTCTTTGTAATAACGAATCTTTTGCCGTAGGTGACTTACCCCAGAAAGTTTTTGATGCTTGTGGCAGCCCATCCCTAACCAATCATACCTATATTAATCGTTCTATCAAAAGTAAAACAAAGCCTATGACATGGACTTATTCTGCCGATCAGTACCAACCAACGTTTCAGCTCATCTTTATGGATGGCCAATTACGGGCTATCAAATGAGCGAACTCGCTCATCCAAAAAACACCACACTCATGAGACATGGGCCGCTTTTACTGCGTTAATCACTCTCATGATGATTACACCTAAAAAAATCTGTGCCCATAATCGCATTTGATAAAAATAATTCGAACAAAAGGAATGTGTCAGCAAGCGCTGTAAAAGCGCTTCTGGATTCTTTTTTTTTGCCGCGACAACACGTTTATCTAAAAAAGTTGCGCGCTTTTTAAGCTTACTCAAAGACTTTTCAGGCAATAGATGTATTCCAAGCCACTGCTTCGCCAATAAAATCATTTCATCAATAACAGGCGTAATTTTTCGTTTTTTTGCGAGTACACGCAACTGCATTATATCCAACTGCTTTAATTCAATTAAAGCAATAATATCTACAAGCCAAATTAACCGCGACCAACTATGCCTCGCTGCATGTAAACATAAATATAACGCATGTAATTCATCATCTATGCCATGCACCCAAGCGTCTTTTGGCTTAAAAATAAATTCAGTACTACCACTTTTCCAATGCAACTCAATACATTGTGATAAATCTTCATGCCAATAAACTGCATCTTTTTTTGTGCTTATTTTATTTAAGTGCTGATGAAAGCGTAATTTTTTTTCTGACAATGCTGTTTTAAATTTTAATTGCTTTAATATTATATGAGCCCTAAATATATCTTTGGGTAATATTAATAGGTCTAAGTCACCCGAATAACGCATCATGCGACGCCCCCAGAGCATTTGATTTAAACTGGGGCCTTTTAGAAAAACATGCGATATTTTTTCTGCTTGAAATGCTTTTTCTATATCGCGCTGCGTCACCATTAACGCCAATTGACGCGTTAAAGTAATTTTAGATTTTTGAGATAAGCACGCCATTAAGTTTGAAGGCACGTGTGGTTTTAAGTCCCCCGTAAGCACTTGATAAACCAACAGCAACACCCTTTCTTCATGCAATAATTCTAAAAATCGCTGTTCATCTAGATTATCAAATAAATGCGTAAAATAAGGCCTGCAGTCTGAAGTATTCATTTGTCCCAAAGCATAACGACAACATAGACGAATTAATCTAATTTCAGGCGTGCATTGGTTGCTATCCCAGCTCGCTAATGCTGCTTGCTTTTTTATCATACAATCCTTGTGTGCTTAATATAATTTTCTGTGACGCAAAGTTACTCATTTCATGTTGATGAGAAATAATAACTATCGTCATTTTTCCATGCAATGCGCGTAATGCAGTTTGAATTTTTTGAAGATTATCTGAATCTAATGCATTTGTGCTTTCATCTAGAATTAAAAGTTTGGGTTGCATGAGCAATGCCCTTGCAAGAGCAATACGTTGTCGCTCCCCCCCTGACAAACGCACACCTCTATCGCCTAAAATAGTGTCTAATCCTTCATCCAAATCATACACAAAATCAGCTGCAGCACTATCTAATGCCTCCCAAAGCAGTGCATCTGACTGATTTGAATTAAACCAGGTTAAATTATCACGGATTGAGGCATTAAATAAAAAAACATCTTGTGTGACATACGCAATATGTTGTCGCCATGCTGTATTATTTTTTGTATTCAATAATTGATCATCAATCCAAATTTCACCGGCTGTTGGTTGCAACAACCCTGTGATTAAATCCGCCACTGTCGATTTTCCAGAACCTGATGCCCCCATTAAAGCGAGCGTGCTGTTTTTTTTGAGTTTAAAAGATAGATTATTAATTATTTTAATGTCTGGCTTTTCCGAATAAGTAAAACTTATATGCTTAAATTCAATATAAGATTCAAATACAATTGCTTTATCTATTACACTGCTTTGCTGCTCAGCCAAACAAGCAACGGATAATTTTTTTATATCTGCATAGGCTGGTAATTGATGTAAAATACGTTGATACATTTGTTGGCTATTTGAAACCATAGGTAACAATCTTGAAAACACAATCAACAATAATAATAATGTCCCTAAAGGCACTGCAAATACAGTCAGAGCAACGTACAGCAGTGCACTAAACAATATCACTGAGCTACAGGTATAAAATAACTTACTTGTCGCGGTCATACGTATCACACGCTGATTTTCATCAGCGAGTGATACATTTACAGCCACAAGTTCATCCATAAACCGTGTTTCAAGCCCTGAGCCTTTTATCATTTTTAAAGCTGAAAATTGCTCACTAATAGCCTGAAAAATTGTTTGATTTTGTTTTAAGTGCGTACTACCCGCTCGTGAGGTTAAGCTATGCAATGGCAGCATGAAACCTAACAATAGCAAAGCACAACCTATCGCAAGCAGTGTCATTTTAAATGAGAGTAAACACGCAAGTCCTGTGTATACCAGCACCAGTAATATCTGATTAATTAGGCTTAATAATTGATGATTACACAGTGCAACCCCCTGCACTTGCGTGGTTAATGCATATAAAACATCCGACATTTTCCGTTTTAAAAAAAAAGGCCATGGTGTTTGTAATAATTGCTTATGTAATTGAGCACGCAAATACTGGGTGTATTTTTGCTGAAGAGATGCTGTTGTCATTTGCTCAAAATAAGCAATCAGCGCTAAGCATCCTGTGATTATCATATACACACACAGCATGCTCACCAAATTCATCGGTACATGCAGCACATCAAAAAATGTACGTATATGCCGCATCAGACCATGACTTGCACTCGGCCCCAGTGATAAACCAATCATTTGTAATAACGGCAAAATCAGCAACAACCCAAATCCCGCAGTAAGACTGCGTGCAAACATCAAACAAAAACTTAAACTTAATCGAACAGCATTAAAACCATATAAATCACGCACTAAATCACGTAATAATTGAATATGTTTCATTCAGATAAAATTAAAAAATCTTGTGATAACATCGCACTCACAAATGCATGTGCATCTGTCATGGCAATCTCATCTTTTAGCATATACGTTTTTTTTAGATAGCCCACAATATCTTTTAAGCTCATCGCATTTTTTTCTAGTAACATCCAAAGCTCGGCACCCACTGGGTTTAAGCCATGATAATCGCCATCTTCTGGGTCCATCATCACCATTTCATTGTCAACTTGGGTATAAACAACTTCTTGATTAATTATAAAACGTTGATCAATAGCTATTGCTTGCATGTCGCTTTGCTCCTAAAGATAATCATAAGCTTCCATTATTTCGCTATGATTCTGAATAATCTGATTTATTTGATTTGGGGTTAAATTATTTTTCCAGTCTCCCACAATTCCTTTTCTAAAAAAAGAAGCAGTTTTAGGTGGCTTTTCTTGAAAGCCATGCTGCTGTTCTAAGGCTTGTAATCGTTTGATATCTGAATAGGCCAATGCAGATTTGATGCTTTTTGCATCTGCTTTGATTTTTAAAAATTTGACTGCTTTTGTAAATGTTTCTATCGGTTTTAATTTCATATCTTCGTAACGTAATACCAAGCAGTT
>JASJHH010000118.1:0-4848 GCA_033791145.1 Legionella sp. | reverse complement strand
TATAAAGCCCATCACGCTCAACATGTAGTGCTTCTAAAAATCCCTCAAAGTCATCTACGGGCAACAATGGTAGACGTGAGCCGGCTCTTCCTCTTTGCATTTGAACAGGTGTACTCACTTCTAGATAAACAGTGAATGCGGACTTCAGTAAGTCTCTGTTTTTAGCATCGCAAGCAATGCTTTCATCTGTTGTGACAATAATATTTTCCTCGCTCATTTGTCGAGATAAAATATCATGCAGACAATCATAAAAGTGCTGCTCGCCTGACTCACCGAGCACTTCGGAGGTTCTACGACCAATATGAGTGGTACAGCCTAAAATATCTGCATTAATAAATTGCCACCCCAGTTTTTTAGCAACGGCTTCAGCAAGCACCCCTTTACCTGCGCCTGAGTGTCCAATGATAAAAATTCTATTTTTTGTCATATATACATCTCCTTTCAAGCGTTTTTTCTAGGTTCTGTGCACCTAACTAACTGAGCACAAAAAATATGGTAACGTTCCGACTGTCTAAGGAAGGAGCGTTACCATGGAGAAGTATTACATTAGTGCTGAAAATTGGCAAAAATTTTACAAAATTTTACGTCTATCCCCCAAAATAAGGGTAAAAACCCTCGGGGTCGGGGCTTGCGTCTTGCAAAAAAGTGTTTCAATTCCAAGTGTTATGTTGTAAGCGCGAAAATGCACAACGCAAGCCCCGACCCCAGGTGTGAGTGCTTGATTCTACTGGTGCCGTTGAGACGAATCGAACGCCCGACCTATTGATTACGAATCCCGATCCGTACTATAAATGGCAAGCATACACATCAAAAAAAACAATGAAATCAATGGGTTAAGTTTATCTTGTTGTTGAAATTACTTGCAGTTAACTGCCTTTTCTTGTCACCTCGTCCACTAGCGTGCCACTAAACTGCTTATCGACTCATCACTTGATTATATAACTAAATATAACCTATAATAACTATATAAAGAGTAATAACAAGGTTTTATGGTGTCGTACACGTTGCAAAAAAGTGTTTCAATTCCAAGTGTTATGTTGTAAGCGCGAAAATGCACAACGCAAGCCCCGACCCCATGTGTTCAAGCCCCGACCCCATGTGTTTGTTATATGTGAATAAATGAACTCGAAATATAGTTTTATTTTTCTATATTTTAAGTGTATTACCCCGAATGTTTTTCAAGGTTTTTAGGGATCAACTTGATACGTAGCTTGTAACCTAATGCATCTGCATAGTTTTGTAATTTTATAAGTGAGGCTTTTGAAAAACCACCGTTCTCAAATCGTGCAATGGCTGGTTGTTTGGTATGAAGTTTGGTCGCTAACTCTTCTTGAGATATTTTAGTTTTTTTTCTGGCGGCAATAAGCTCTGCAATTAAGTCAAACTCTTGTTGCAAGTTGGTATATTCTTCTTTGACGTGCTTATCTTGAAAGGCTTTTTGCTTAAACTCATCAAGGTTTGGTCTTCGGTCAGTCATTTTTCACCTCGCTTAAACGTTTTCTGGCTATTTTGAGTTCTTTTGTTGGGGTTTTTTGTGTTTTTTTTATAATTTCGTGTAACACAATGACCCGCTTTTCTTTTATGGAACAAAAAAACGCTCGTCCTATGCCTTCCTTGCCTTTTGCTCGTATTTCAAATAACCCATCACCCATTGATTTTACAAATGGCATGCCTACATCTACTGGCCCGTATTTTTCAATTAAATTCATTATATGTATGAATTTAGCTTTAATTCCAGCGGGCCATTGCAGTACATTTTTCATGACCTTTTCGCTGTAAAAGGTTACTTCCCACGTCATAAGTATAACACAAAACACATAAATATGCGTTATATGTTATATTTTATTGGTTTTTTAATCAATGTTTATTTAGAACCTACGGGGTCAAGTCTATTGTTTTAAAACCTACGGGGTCAAGTCTATTGTTTAATAATAAGAATTTCTTTTGAAATAATCAATTTATTAAACAACAGATCTGACCCCCTACGTTTTTAAAATGGTCGCTTAGTGAGGTGTCCGTTTTTTTGGGGCACGAGCAGTTCACGATCGACAAGAATCGGTGTTCACGTTCGCAGGAATACTCAGTTACGTACACACTAGGCCTATAGGTGAAATTATCAGTATGAATAGTAAGTCCTATCAATTTAATTGTGCAATAGAAAAATATAACTCGATTCCTTACTACGTTCAGTTCGAGTGTTGTCTTTCAATTGGCGTGATACTCATGCAGGGACTAAGTTTATTGAATTTGTTCCAAACTTACTCAATGACAAATATCTATTTTTTTCTAGGTACGCTTATTCTAGTTTATGTAGTAACAGATTTTGTTAACGGCCTAGTCCATATGATAGTCGACAATAGCAGTCATTTTACTTCCATCTTTGGACCGTTTATCGCCGCATTTCATGTGCATCACCATCAATTGAGCTACATAGAAAAACATCCCTTAAAGATATATTTTTATGAATCCGGCCATAAATTTTGGTTGGTTATCTATTTATTGATCTTAATTTATATGCAACAAACAATATTATTACCTCCAAACTTTAATCTAGGACTCGTCACATTTGGTGTTTTTTCTTCAATTGCGGAACTTTCACATTATTGGTGTCATCGACATAAAAAAAATAATCGCGTCGTTCTGTGCTTACAAAAATATCGTCTTTTACTCTCCTTAAAACATCATCGCTTGCATCATACTCATGACAACATGAATTACGCGTTTTTGAATGGAATAAGCGACCCCCTACTTAATCTTATTGCGCGTGCCTGTTGTAAAGGCTACAAAAACTATTCGGATAAATATGTTCTTGCGTATTTTGAAAAAATAAGCACACTGTCTAGTGCAAAATTTTAGTGCTGCAACAAAGCCTCTAGTAGAGACTAGCAGTTGTTTTAAACAAAATCAGACTGGACTTATTTTGAATTTATGCCAAAATTATTAAATAACCTATTTGTTTGATTGGGTGGCAGTATGAATGTACTGATTACAGGCGGGGCAGGATTTATAGGTTCGAGTCTTGTGGAATATCATCTGAAGAAGCAAGATACTGTCTATGTGTTAGATGATTTAAGTACCGGGTATGAAAAGAATATTAAGGTATTCTTATTTGATCCTAATTTTCATTTTATAAAAGCCGATGTACTTATTTATCCGGATCTTGAAAAAATTGTTTTTTTAGCCGATCGTATTTATCATTTAGCTGCTGTGGTGGGCATGTTTCGTGTATTAAAAGAATCTGAGCACGTATTGGCTGTTAATGTGGGTACTGCGGAACGGTTATTGCAACTGGCACGTAGATCAACAAGAAAACCTCGTTTTTTGATGATATCCACCTCGGAAGTCTATGGTATTGCACACGAAAGTCCACTTAAAGAAAATTCCAATTTAATTGTTTCAAGTATTTCTGCCAATCGCTCTGCCTATGCCATTAGCAAAATCACGGCAGAATCATATGCGTTAGCTTACTTTCACCAGTTTGACGTACCTATCACTATCTTAAGGTTGTTTAATACGATTGGCCCACGACAAATGGGACAGTATGGCATGGTTGTGCCTCGTTTCGTTAAAAAAGCTGTAGCTCAGGAACCCCTTATTGTCTATGGAACAGGAAAACAAAAGCGTTGTTTTATCGATGTTCGAGATGTTGTTTGTTTGATGGATGAAATTGCGGGTAATCCTGAATGGATAGGTGAAATCGTTAACTTAGGCTCTAATCAAGAAATTTCTATTAATGAGCTCGCATCTCTTGTTAAAAAAATAGCGCGTAGTTCATCTGAAATTCAACATATCACCTATGAGAAAGCTTACGGGCAAAAATTTGAAGATTATCAAGTACGTGTCCCTGATTTAACAAAACTTAAAAAGCATACCCAATATCATCGTCAATGGGATTTAGAAAGAACCTTACGTGATTTGATATTTCCACCCAATTAACACCTACTCACTGGGTGATTGAGGCATGCGTCTTATCTTGAATAAACATGATTTTAATTGCGTCCAGAAGAAGTGAAGGGTGCCAAAAAAACAACAAGCCGCTTTAAATTGCCTAAATCCAAACCATTCGAATGTCGTTAACCCAAGCGAACGAATTAAATCAGAAAAGCGATAAAAACGATGTGATGTAATTATGTTCAAATAAAAAACACCTAGTGTTAAAAGAATAAGTCCCCCCCATGCTAAGAAAACATACCAAGCAATAAGAGACAAAGGCACAATATGAAAGATTAAACTTAAAATTAAAAGGCAGTACGCTATAAATTCAACACAAGGTCCTGCAATTTCAAACAGAAGGTAGCAGGGAAAGGTGACTAAACCAATAAAGCCATATTTAGGGTTTAAGAACATTGTAATATGTTTAAAAGCACTGAGCAGCATGCCTCGCTGCCAATGATTACGTTGAATCCAATAAGCACCCAATGTATCGGGTGCAAGTGTCCAAGCATGGGCATTCACACTAAAACGTACTGAAGTGGGGTAATGTAATTGGCGCATTTTATGATGAAATTTGAGTATGACTTCGGCATCAAAAGAAAAGTTATTGGTATCAAATCCCCCAAATTCTCGGAGTGCCTCGGTTTCAAATAATGTAAAAGCACCTGGATAACATAGTGCACCAGACATTTGATTTAAGCCTACACGACCATAAGAGAATGAGCGTAAATATTCAATGGATTGCATGGCGGGAACTAATTTTTGAGGCATTCTTTTTGTTAGCAATTTTCCATTTTTCACTTGATTACCGTTTAAAAGATATAAAGAGCCGCCTACAGCCAAACAATGCTCTGATGATAAAAAATCATATAAAACAAAAGAAATAGCATCTTTTTCTAAAATAGTATCAGCATC
>JASJHH010000117.1:0-7093 GCA_033791145.1 Legionella sp. | reverse complement strand
TTTTTGCTTTTTTCTTTGAAAAAGCAGTGCCTGTTCGTTTTAGGCCGTCTTATTTTCCTTTTACAGAGCCCTCTGCTGAAGTTGATATTGGCTGTACTGCATGTAACGCTGAAGGATGTCGTGTGTGCAGCTTTACCGGTTGGCTTGAAGTGTTAGGGTGCGGCATGGTACACCCTCATGTACTCAATGCAGTGGATTTATCGCCAGATAAATACCAAGGCTTTGCCTTTGGACTCGGCATTGATAGGCTTGCGATGCTCTATTTTGGAATAGATGACTTGCGCATGATGTTTGAACATGATGTGAATTTTTTAAAGCAATTTTAAAATTTCAAATTTTTAAATTTTTAAATTAGGATACGCCAATGAAAGTGAGTGAATCCTGGCTCTCAGAGTGGGTTAATACACCGTTAAAAACACAAGCCCTTGCCGAAAAATTAACAATGGCAGGTCTTGAGGTGGATGAAATAAGCCCTGCTTCAGGTGCATTTACAGGTGTTTTTGTAGCACATGTACTCGAAACACGCGCACATCCTAAAGCTGATAAACTCACCATTTGCACCGTTGATGTCGGTGAGTCGGAGCCCGTTCAAATCGTATGTGGCGCCTCTAACGTGCGTGCAAATCTTAAAGTCGCCTTAGCGCGTATTGGCGCTGATTTACCGGGTGGCATGCATATTGAAAAAACCACGTTACGAGGCGAATTATCAGAGGGCATGATTTGTTCATCTCCGGAACTTGGCCTAGAAGACACAGCCGAGGGTATTTTAGAATTACCTGAAGATGCACCGATTGCGACACCGCTCCAAGATTATTTATCTCTCAATGATAATATTCTAATGATTGAGCTCACGCCTAATCGTGCAGATTGCTTTAGTATGCGAGGCGTTGCACGTGAAGTGTCAGCATTAACCAATACAGCACTGAATACACCTGCAATTAAATCCATTCCGGCACAAACCAAACAAAGCACAGCTGTGAATATTATAGAAAAAGCAGCCTGTCCTGGTTATGCGCTTAGATGTATTCAAGGTATTAATTCAAATGCAGAGACGCCACTTTGGATGAAAGAGCGCCTGCGTCGTGCAGGGGTTCGGCCGATTCGCCCTGTTGTTGATGTTACGCAATATATCATGCTTGAATTTGGGCAGCCGATGCATGCATTTGATGCCTCAAAAATTTCAGGCGATATTGAGGTAAGGCTCAGCAAAAAAGGCGAGACATTAACTTTATTAGACAATCAAGAAATCGTATTTGATTCAGAAGTGTTACTTATTGCAGATGCAAATAAACCACTCGCAATAGCAGGCGTGATGGGCGGACTAGATAGCTCGGTGGGCCCTGAAACAACCGATATTTTATTTGAAAGTGCTTTTTTTGAGCCCCATCGTATTGCAGGCGTTGCAAGAGCACATGGCTTATGCACCGATGCATCCCAGCGTTTTGAACGGGGCGTTGATCCGGCTTTGCATTGCGATATGCTTGAGCGTGCAACAGCTTTATTACTGGATATCGCAGGCGGCACACCAGGCCCTGTGGTTTGGGAACATACACCTGATTATTTGCCTCATATTAATCTTGCATTTAATCCGGCGCGTGTTTTTGAGCTAACAGGCCTTGAAATTCCTGAAGCTGATATGCAAACCATGCTAAAAGCCCTCGGTATGGCTGTATCTGTTGAAAATAAAATATGGCAAGTCAACGTGCCGTCTTATCGCTTTGATATATCACTCGAAGTTGATTTGGTTGAAGAAATTGCAAGGCTCTATGGCTATGATGCATTGCAACCTAAAGCTGCTTTTGGCATGTTAAAGCGCGGTAACTTGAGCGCTTTTCATCAGGCGAGTCGCGAGGCGTCTCATGTATTAAGCCAGCGGGGTTATCATGAAATTATTAGCTATAGTTTTGTTGATCCGGCACTTCAAGAAGCGTTTTATCCGGATGCAAAAACCTTAAATTTATTAAACCCATTATCTACTGAGCTCTCAGAGATGCGTGTTGGTCTTTGGCCAGGCTTAATTGCAGCTTTACTCCAAAATATATCGCGCCAACAAAGTACCGTCCGTTGTTTTGAAACCGGTGTTGTGTTTGATGTACAAGACAATCAATTATCTGAGCGGACTGCACTTGCAGGCTTACTCATGGGGGAAACAGGCGCGCTCAATTGGGCGGAGCCAACACGGCAGTATGATTTTTATGATATGAAAGGGGACGTGACAGCTTTATTTTCGCATGTAAACCAATCCCTTCGATTTGTACCAGAAGCCATGCCAGCACTCCATCCAGGCAAATCAGCACGTTTATATTTAGGTGCGCGCGCAATCGGATGGATAGGTGTTTTGCATCCAGCATTAGCTGAAACCTTTGATATTAATCAAGACATCATGTTATTTGAAATAGCACTGGATGCGCTTGAACAAACAAATCAAACGCGATATCAGGCTATCTCAAAATACCCACAAGTGCGTCGTGACTTATCCCTATTAATCGATGAGGCAGTGCTTGCTGATCAAATCGAAAAAATAACACGCGCAGCTATTTCAGCTATATCAAATCATTTAAAAGCGTTTTATATATTTGACCAATATACGGGTGAACAAGTGCCTGAAGGTAAAAAAAGCTTAGCGATTGCACTTGTTTTTCAAGATGAAAAACGAACACTCACCGAAGAAGACATTACAAAACCTGTAAAAGCAGCAATTGATGCACTTGAACAGGCGTTATCAGCAGAAGTCAGAGATGGTGCATAATGCACTATCAGCAGCATATTTTTGTTTGTACAAATCAAAAAGCCCCAGGTAAAACCTGTTGTGCGAATACAGGTGGCGAATCTTTTTTTAAATATTTAAAAAAAGCACTGAAAGCGCAAGGCTTAAGTGGCCCGGGTAAAATACGGGTGAGTCAGTCAGGTTGCCTTGGGCGTTGCAAGCTCGGACCATGCCTTGTGATTTATCCAGAAGGGGTTTGGTATCGCTATGCATCAACCCACGATATAGATGAAATCATTCAAACGCATTTACAAGATGGCAGGGTATGCACGCAGTACCTACTACCTGATGCAGGAACGCTTTGAATCATGTTCGTGCTCTTCTTTTTCTTCTTTTGGCGCTTCTTCATGGGCCTGAATAGCGCAACATGCACATAGTATTTTACTTTCAACATGTATACTGTCAGTTAAGATATATAACCTCATGAGCGCCCGTTTTAGCATGGGTATGTTCATTGCGCTGCTTAGGGCAGCTGTACTTATTTCGGGCCGGAAAAAGTTGCACGTATGAGGTATCTCGGGGAAAAGTGCTACAATCGATAACTTTAAATCTTCAAATTGATCAATTGCTTCTGTACTCACTCCAGTCGCATGGATGGGCATGAGGTGTAGGTATAGTTTTTCTATTAAGGTAGGTAGCTGAAAGCGGATATTGCTAGAGGCGCTTTCTTGTTCCATCAATGCTTTCAATAGGGGTTTTGGGTTATCTAATAAGAGTGCCCACTCGACTGGGGATAAAGCATTCCAATAATGCTGTACGGTATCTGCGCTGCCACGACCCAATAGGGCTGCTTTTTCATTATGTCTGTCGCTTTGCATGAGGGCTGTGACGCGGTAGGGGGATGGTATTGCATTTAAGAAAGCAGTGATATTGGTGCGATAGCATGCTTTTCTCGTAGATAAAACGAAAAAACCCTCGAGCTGCTCAGGGGTTTGTATCCAGTGCTGCCTGACTGAGAGTGGGATACGGGGCAAAAGAGATTTAAAGTCACCTATGCTCATGGCAGGAAATATGTGTGTAAAAGCTTCTGTTGAGTTGATTAACCCTGCAAAAGAAACAGCGTGTTTTGCATAGATTTTCTTTCTTTCAGCCGCACCAAAGATAAAGCTAAGTTTTTTTAGGTCTTCAATAGACTGGATAAGTTTTCCCCATTGAAGAGGAGTGCGTTTACTAAAAAGATGCTTTATTGCTTGGGATTCAAGTGGTGCTGCGAGGGTACTTAAATCGCTTATAGTCTGAAGAAAAGGGCTGTCAGCGCTTTCTAACTGTAGCGCATCAAGCAAGCAAGTTGTTTGCTCTATAGACACAAGCATTGAAAATGCAATATGAGCCTCTTCTGAGGTCTTTAAAAGAGGAAGCAAGTGGCTTCTTATCTTATTATTTAGATTATTCAGAAGTAAAAGCATAATTTCGTCCCTCAGGATGCTTTCAAGTTTATCCCGAATTTGCTCTAGTTTGGATTCAATGCGCGAATCAAGCGGAATTTCCGGATGAATTTGGAGGCGTAATTTCGCATATACACCATCATATTTTTTATTCTGTGTTGTCAGCGCGTGCAAGTGCGCTTCTAATTGATATAAGTCACCTACGTTGATATTAAGCATGTTTGGATTTGTGAGCAGGAAATCGCAGTCTGATACAATTTCATCTGTTTTTTCTTTTGAGAAATTCAGGATTGCATCTTCATCAGCTGCTTCTTTAAAAGTAAGTATATCCTCAGAGTTAAGTATGTGGTCAGCAGGGTTTTCAAGCGTATTACGTAAGGCTTCTAATTCGAGTGCGAGTGCATCACGTGTGGCTTCAAAAAGTGCAGCATCTAATGGTTGATCTGATTTATAAATGGATGGGTCAATCAGATAGCGCCTTAGGTTTTGTATTTCATCCGCTAAGCTTTCAATTTTAAAAAATGTTATTGTTGATTTTTTTGTGATGACAGCAAAGAGCGCATAATAATACGTAAGCGGTGTAGGAGCCGTTGTTTTTAAGTCTTCCCAAGCGAAGAAAAAACCGTTGATAGATCCAACAGCTCGAAGCGCTTCCGGAAAAGTATTAGGCGATGGTATGTTTTGATTATGCCCCCAAGGTGGCGGTGGCTGCGCATCTTGATATTGCTTTTGAATGTTTGTTTTAAGCGGATTGTTGTTTGCGCTCAGCATGTCAGAACAAGTGTTTGTGCTTTGTTCTGAGATATCAAATGGCGGGCTTTGAAGTGGTGCCCAGGCGTGTCCTGTATATTGGTCGGTTAAGTATCTTTTTTTATTCGAAGTAATTAATTTTGACCGAAACAAACGGTGCTCTGTTGTTATGGTGAACAGAAAATACTGCTGATTAGATGGGTCAAAGGCATGTAAATTTAAAGGCTCGGGGTTTAATTTCTCAAATGCTTTTGGTAACACACTATTTTCATGAAAAGGCGCTTGGTTAATAGAGCAAACCCGCTGATTTTGATAGCCACCCAGGATAATTTCACACCACACTAAGCTTGAATCGGCATCGCTTTTTTGTACGATGAAAGGGCCTATTTTTTTCATAACAAATTTTCACAGCAATAAACAGCCGGTTATTTTATCACAAAGGCTAAAAAAAGAATACATAAGTGCTTGCTGGTCCATGCTTTTATTTGTGTTATACTAAAAAAACTCTTAAAAACCAACGGGCTATCATGATGAAGGAGATGTCGTGGGTGCATTAAGTAAAGCATATTTAGTAGATGTGTTATGCGAGCAACTCGCATTCACAAGACCTGATGCAAAGCATTTAGTTGAGCAATTTTTTGAAGAAATGCGTGAAAAATTAGAGCAAGGTCAACATGTCAAGTTATCGGGTTTTGGTAATTTTATCTTACGAGACAAAACAGAACGCCCGGGGCGTAATCCTAAAACCGGAGAGAGTGTTTCGGTGACGGCTCGTCGCGTTGTAACCTTTAAGCCTGGAACCAAGTTAAAAACGAAAATTGAAGCAAAAAAAGATTAGCATAAGGCGGCTATTCAGCCGCCTAAGCGTCTTCTGTGATGTATAACTAGCCTGCTTTAGCAACGGGTGTTGCTTTTTCAAGTTCAGCCATTTCGTGATGCATGCCATCGGCGGGTCGGCTTGCTCTAAAGAAGCTATAGCCTGCGAGAGCGAGCGCTGTTCCGCCAGCTGCAGCACCGAGACCGATAGGTGCTGCAACCCCGGTTGCAGTTGCTACAACACCAAGGGCTGCAACTGCAAGACCTAATGCCATCATAAGACCACCCAATATTTTCATCCGAGGAGACGCTTTGTTACCGCTTGCGGCTTGGATGGCTTGTTTGTATGTGTCATGGTCTGCTTGCTTCATGTCTCCTGACAGCAGTCTGCTAGTTGCTTTTAATGCGGCAGTCAGATTTTCGTTTTTTCCTTGCTCGAATACAGAAGATAAGCTATCAGTCCCTTTTACAGCAGCGAGCTCTTCCTTTGCATGCGCAATTAAATGATTTAGTTGCTCTATGTAGGGAGAAGTACTGTTTTCGCTAGCTTGATTTTCTAATTTCGCAATCCAGTCGTTCGGACCGGGGCGCTCCAGGCTGATCTGGGTTTTACCCAGCCGAAGGGCGCAAGAATTTGTCGACTGAAGAGTATCGTTCAGGTCTTCCAAATACTCCTCCCTTGTTGGGTTCTCAGAAAAAACAGCGTTATCGAGCAGAGCTAACTCTTTTGCCGTGTAATAGTCTTCTTCAATTTTATCGAAGAGCACTGCTGTATCACTGCTCTTATTTTGATCTGTGAGAGATTTTAGCGTCTTCAAATCATCTTTTAGCGCTGTTAATTTATTTTCTAGTTCAGTAGCCATGAGTGATCCTCGAGGTAAGTTTTTTTTTGGAACACAATGGTCTCATTTTAACCTTAAGGAAGTATTAAGGCGGCTAAAAAAAGGGTTTGATTGGGGTAAAGCTTAATGAAATTTTCGGTGATTATATCGCTTTAGCAAGGGATTTTTTATGGTTTTTTTGGGTGTTTGCGAATCCAGCTGCAAAAGTGGTTCTTCAACGTAAGTCATCTGGCTGGTTTCATCAACCAATAGACGATACCAAGGGTTTTGATGTGCAAAAGACCGCTGACGCGCTTGCGGATTGTATCGTCCGGATGCTTGAAACAAGGGGTCAATATCAACAACAACAGCGCGATAGCCTTGTTGTGTATGCAACACCACATCACCAATATTAAATTTTGCTAGATGATTCATTGCGTTATCCTCCGCAAGCTAATACGCAAAATACATATATAATATATACACCATGAGTTAAATATAAGCAAAATTTAAAATAAAAACGCCGAAGCCCGCAAAGACCATATCTGTCTTTG
>JASJHH010000116.1:0-2644 GCA_033791145.1 Legionella sp. | reverse complement strand
AAACACTTGCTTGCAAGACATTGAAAAAAAGCATGAGGCCAAAGGGCTTGTAATTTACTCCTGTAAACAAAAAGGATTTATTGCAGGCGCTGATATTAATACGTTTTCAAACTTAGATACACCTGAACGTGCCAGTGCTTTTTTACAGAAAGGCCAAGCGGTTTTATCTCGGCTTGAAGCGCTTAAAATACCCACTGTTGCGATGATAAATGGTTTTTGTTTGGGTGGCGGTATGGAGCTTGCTTTGGCTTGTGATTATCGTATTGCAAGTGATAGTGATGACACACGCTTAGGCCTGCCTGAAATTTTACTGGGTATTCATCCTGGTTGGGGTGGCGTTGTGCGCTTGCCAAGGCTTATAGGTGGGTTTAATGCGTTATCGCAAGTGATTTTAACCGGTAGCATGCTTCGCGCTAAAAAAGCGAAGAAGCTTGGCATGGTGGATGAGGTTGTGCCACTCCGGCAATTAAAACGTGCTGCGATTTATTTTATCCAAAAGAAACCTGCAAAACATCAACCTTCGTTTGTTCAGAGCCTTGATAAGTTTTTGCCAATTCGCTTTATTATGGCCAAGGCATTGCGTTATTTTGCGAGTCAAAAAGCACGAAAAGCACATTATCCAGCGCCTTTTGCTGTGATTGATTTTTGGGAAAAAGAAAGTCGGTTTGACGCGCGTGCTTATCGAAAAGAAGCAGATTCTGTCGTTGATTTAGTTACAAACGGAGATACAGCTAAAAATTTAATTCGGTTGTTTTTATTGCGGGAGCGCATGAAAAGCTTCGCTAAAAACACACAATTTAAGGCAGCACACGTGCATGTGATTGGTGCGGGTACAATGGGGGGTGATATTGCATCCTGGTGTGCGAAACAAGGCTTACGGGTTACCTTGCAAGATAAAAGCTATGCGCAAATTGCACCGGCTTTTGCCCGCGCACAAAAATTATTTAAAAAAACGCTTAAAAAGCCGCGTTTGGTGCAAGCCGCTATGGATAGATTAATAGCCGATCCCAATGGTGATGGTTTAAAACGCGCGGATGTGATTATTGAGGCTGTATTTGAAAATCTTGAAGTAAAACAAGCAATTTTTAAGCATGCCGAAGCTGTTGCAAAACCAGATGCCATTCTTGCAACGAATACGTCAAGCATTCCATTAGATGAAATTAATGCTGTGATGAAAAAACCAGCGCGCTTGGTGGGTATTCATTTTTTTAATCCTGTTTCGCGTATGGAGCTGGTTGAAGTGGTGCGTGGCGAGAAAACACTTTCAAGTGTGATTGATAATGCAATTGCATTTGTGAATCAAATTGGACGTTTGCCACTGCCCGTTAAATCAAGCCCTGGCTTTTTAGTCAATCGCGTGCTCATGCCTTATTTATTAGAATGCGTTCAACTCTTAGAAGATGGTTATGCGCCTGAAGTGATTGATGAAGCAGCAAAAGCATTTGGGATGATGATGGGGCCTGTTGAGCTTGCAGATACGGTTGGCTTGGACGTGTGTCTTGCCGTTGCAGAAAACCTAACCGCGCATTACGGTGGTAGTGTGCCGAAGCGTATTTCTGAACTGGTTAAAGCGAAGCATTTGGGGCGTAAATCAGGTCAAGGTTTTTATGAATATAAAGACGGAAAATGCATTAAAAATAAAAAAGTGCTTAAGCAAGCAAACGGCACGCATGATGAAGAAATTGCTTATCGTTTAATTCTTCGTATGGTCAACGAGGCAGCAGCTTGTCTTCGAGAAGGTGTTGTTGAAGATGCTGATTTACTCGATGCCGGCATGATTTTCGGAACAGGATTTGCGCCGTTTAGAGGGGGCCCTATGCATTATGCAAAAGCATTTGGGCAAGATAAGCTGAATGCGTCGTTTAGGGCACTTGAAACGCAGTATGGTGAGCGCTTTAAGGCAGACCAAAGTATTGGTCAAAGCATTGGAGACACACCTGTTTCAGATTAAAGCGCCTACGCCACCCGGCTTGTCCGCGGGGTCTGGAGGTTAGGCGCATGAACTTAAAGACATAAAACTTGTCGTAATCTATCTTGGAGCGCATTTAAATCTTTTTGTGAAAGCGCACTGGCATGTTTTTTAATCTGCATTGAGTCCATCTTAAGGTGTGACATCCCAATCTTTCATCTCGCGATTGAGGTTAGTGCATCATTGTTTCTGTAAATTAGATTTGTCTTAAAAAAAGGCAGGCCATCGGTTAAACTTCGGGTTCTTACACAAGGAGTTTAAAAGATGGCCATGCAAGTAGAAGATACACAATTTTCGGGTTTAGCGGAAGTCTTATTTGAAAAAGGCTTAGATGGTTTGGGTAGTGCTGTTGAAATTTTAATTAATGAAGCGATGCGGATTGAACGTTCGAGGTATTTGAATGCGGAGCCTTATGAACGAACGGAGGCACGCAGTGATTATGCTAATGGTTTTAAATCGAAACAACTGAAGACGCGTTTAGGCGCATTAAACCTACAAGTTCCACAAGTTCGTGAGAGTGATTTTTATCCATCATTTCTTGAAAGAGGCCTTCGGTCAGAACGCGCATTGAATCTTGCTTTGGCAGAGATGTATATCCCCCTGTGTCAGGATAGTTGTCGGATCTTCTAAAAATAAAATTAGGGGGCTGGAGAAAGGTAATGGCATTATCATCAA
>JASJHH010000115.1:0-9299 GCA_033791145.1 Legionella sp. | reverse complement strand
ATCTTTTAAGCTTTCACCGTTGTAGACCCGTAATTTTGAATAAATACTTGAATTTTCGGGCTCTTTTAAGCGAGTTAACACAGAAAATTGGGCGAGCATGTCGAGTGTACCAGGTGCGCAAGGTGCTTCTTTGAGTGAGCTGTTCTCGATGAGTTTTTTGTAAATACGCAGCTCTTCAGAAACCCGTAAGCAATAAGGGACTTTAACGATGTTAATTCGGTCAATAAAGGCTTCGTTATTTTTATTATTACGAAACGTTTTCCATTCTGATTCGTTAGAATGCGCAAGAATAATGCCTTCAAAGGGAATCGACGAAAGGCCCTCGGTTGCATTGTAATTGCCTTCTTGGGTTGCAGTTAAGAGCGGATGGAGCACTTTAATCGGCGCTTTAAACATTTCAACAAATTCAAGTAAGCCTCGGTTTGCATGACACAATCCGCCTGAGTAGCTGTAGGCATCGGCATCATCTTGAGAAAATTCTTCGAGTTTTCGAATGTCGATTTTTCCGACTAAAGATGAGATGTCTTGATTGTTTTCATCACCCGGCTCGGTTTTTGCAATGGCAATTTGCTTGAGTCTTGATGGATGAATTTTAATGACTTTAAATTGATTAATATCGCCGTTATATTCGTGTAAGCGCTTCACAGCCCAAGGTGACATGATATAACGCAGTGCGCGTTTGGGGATATTATACTGCTCGAGTAGGAGCGCACCGTCTTCTTCTGGATCAAACAAAGAAAGAGGCGAGTCAAATACCGGTGAGTCTTTGATGGCATAAAACGGTATTTTTTGCATTAAATCTTTCATTTTTTCGGCAATAGATGATTTTCCGCCACCAACAGGGCCTAACAAATAGAGCACTTGTTTGGTTTCTTCAAGACCTTGCGCGGCATGCTTTAAAAAGCCAACAATGCGCTCAATAGGCTCTTCTAGGCCATAAAAATCATCGAAAACGCTATAAAGCTGAATCACTTTGTTTGAAAAAAGTCGAGAAAGAACAGGGTCGTGTCGTGTGTCACTGAGCTCAGCCTCACCAATCGCCATCAGTAAGCGTTCAGCAGGGTTTGCATAAGCGGCCGGGTCGTCTCGGCACAGTGCTAAGTAATCGCCAAGGCTCATTTCTTCTTCGGTGTCTTCGGTGTATCGACGGGTATAGTTTTTTAACAGGTCTTCAGTGCTCATCCTTTAGCTCCTAAAAATACAAACGTCTTACCAAAAATAATAGATCATCCTTGGTAAAAGCGCGAGTTTATTTTTGGCTATATGCTGGTGCATCAAATGATGTGGCTTTTTGTAGCAGCTCACACTCATAAGCAATATAGGCAGCAGTAAGTAGCAAGCCTGCGGGCCAACAAAGAGCAATCGTGCCAATTAAAAGCATTGGCATGAAAGCCTGTTTGGCAAAGTGAGCGAAGCCTTCATCCCATGCGATTTTTTGTGCTTTTTGTGCATCCGCCATATCTTTATCATATGTGAGGCTAAGCTTGCTGCTGCTAAGGCTGCTGGGCTTATTTTTGTCTAATTGCTTCAAGAAAAAAGTTTTTTCTTGATACGTGTCATGCTTTTCTAGGGATAGAATGGTCGCCGTACCAAGGACACATAATAAACTACCAATAGGAACCAGAAAAGGCATGAAAGCTGTGGTTAAAAGGGTGAATCCTACGCCTAAAATAACAGTCGCAGCAAGGATGAGTTTTAATTTCGCACTGTTTTTTGCATGTTCAAGCTCAAAAATTTCTTTTAGTTTTTCTTCTACAGGGCTTAACTTTTTATTTGAATCTGCTGGAATATAAGTTGTTTTCTCTTTGTTATACGCACCAAGTTCCAGGTCTACTTTAAGTTTACCCGTAACAAAATCAACCAAAACGCAGGCAAGCATTACGCTGCCAATATTGATGTAATTTAGAGGAGCCCAGACGAAAGCATTGACGAGGTCAAACTTGTATCTATCAAGTTCGTGTTTAAAGCGTTTGCCGAAAGAGATTTTTTGTTCCTCTGTGCTACCCGCAAAGGTATGTTTTAATATCAGAGCAATCTCTATGATGGCTTGGGTTGCAAGGAATGCGACACTTAAAACATACAAAGCCATAACGGGCACTGCTAAAACAGCAAGTGCTTGTGTGCATGCTAAAAGCAGCGCGAGTTGCGCAATAAGCATCCGAACAAAAGAGAGATGCATCCGAATCATGTGATAATATGCGAGGCTTTCTGTGAGGGAGTTAGACCAGATAGGCTCGTCATGAATGCGTTTATATTCGCTGAGCAAAATGTTACATGTCTCTAAATATTCGAAATATTTTTTATCTGCCTTGTTAGAGAGTTCGGTACTTTTAAAGTGCTTTAAGGCTGTATCGAGACGCATTTTTTCTGTTTTAATGGCGGCATAATTGTCCATTAAAAAAGCGTAATCTTTACTTAATAGCGTTTTTTGGTTTTCTTCTTCCAGGACAGCTAAAAACGACACAGGACACCTCAATACAAAAACATCAGGCTATTCACATTAGCATTATGCGCAAATTTAAACAAGTCCTCCCTGTATTTGCGCTGATTTTTTTGGAATCAAGTAAATAAACAGGATTGATTTGATTTTTTTAATTGAGTGACTTACTCTAGTTTAGGTACGGGTTTTTTGCTTCGATTTTTTCTTCCCTTAACTAAAAGTATGATGAAGACGAAGTATCATAATTTGGATGTGATTAAAAAAAATGGAGAGCGTCATGAAACGAATAATTTTTTCACTTACCGCACTGTTGTGTGCAAGTTTTACCACGGCTTATGCTGGCCCTATGGGTAAGCCTAAAGAGCCATTGCCTGTCTTAATCCCATTTCTTGCTGGCGAAGGTATGTACACTTGGCCTCAAGGTAATGCGGGTTTAGATGTCAGTGTGCCAGGTATTGGTGATTTTAATGCAACCACGAATAAAGTGGGTTGGGGTGGGCGTATCGCAGCGGGTGCTCTACACCCTTTGTCTGAAAAATGGGCGGGAAGCGCTGAGGTAGGTTGGGGTTACTATGGCTCATTTAGTAGCGTACCAAGTGTGACTTTTGCTTCGGGAACCTCTTCAGCAGCAAGAGCACGTGTGACAGCGTCATCACTGGGTAATTCATTAAATTCCTACTCAACACTATATGGATTTGATATTTTGGCGGGCTTGTACTATTTGCGTCCAAAATATGATTTATTTTTTAAAGCAGGTGCTTTAGTTCAAAATTTCCGAACAAAAATATTTATTAATCCAACCGGTTTAATTGGGCATACTCTTGGGCAATCAGTTAATCGTTTTCCGGGAACCTATCAGTTGAATGCTAATATTGTAAATGTTTTACCCGAAATTAAATTGGGCGGTGGGTATCACGTTAAGAAAAATTGGCTTGTAACGGCAGCCTGGATGCATGCTTTTGGACGAAAACTGGATACATCAAAGCTTGGCATGACGGTTAATCCATTCACAATAACCAAATTTTCAGGTTTTATTTATACGCCAACACTTAATACCGTTTTATTAGGCTTAGAGTATCGTTTTGCTTAATTGAGTAAATATTAAGTTATTTGAAGCGCCCTATTTGATAGGGCGTTTTTTTTTATTCTAAAAAAAGGGTTTTGAATGAGTGAATTAAAAAAACAAGTGGCTGAAGCAGCCCTCAAACATCTTGGTGATATAAATGTACTAGGGGTTGGTACAGGCTCGACAGTGGCTTATTTTATTGAAGCACTGGCGAGTATTAAGCATCGGATTGAAGGCTGCGTTGCAAGCTCAAAAGCAACGGAGATTGCGCTTCGTGAAGCAGGGCTGCCAGTGATTAATTTAGCCATTGCAGATCCTTTAGCGCTTTATGTAGATGGTGCAGATGAAGTGACACAACATAAAAGCATGATTAAAGGTGGTGGGGGTGCGTTAACGCGTGAAAAAATTATCGCGACTGCTGCAAAAAAAATGATTTGCTTGGTCGATGAGTCAAAACTCGTTCGGCGCTTAGGTGCTTTTCCTGTGGCAGTCGAAGTATTACCGATGGCACGAAGCTTGGTGGCACGTGCGTTGGTTAAATTGGGTGGTGATCCTATTTATCGAGAAGGCTTTATCACCGACAATGCCAACATTATTTTAGACGTATTTAATTTGAATTTAGATGAACCAATGGCGATGGAAAGTGCCATTAAGTTATTGCCTGGGGTCGTTGAGAGCGGTATTTTCGCGAAACGCGCGGCAGATACGGTGTTGGTTGCCCGCGCGTCAGGTGTTGATGTGTTTTAATTGCGTTTAATGTGCCGCATCCCAATTAGGTCCGATGCCGATTGAAACCAGTAAAGGGACATTGAGTGTTGCGGCTGCTTCCATGTGTTTTTTAATTGCGATTTCGGCTTTTTTAACAGCATGTTCCTGTACTTCAAAGACCAATTCATCATGGACCTGCATGATAACGCGCGCACATTGGCCGTCAGGAGTCGTTTGCCAGTTAGCAATGGAAATCATAGCTTTTTTAATAATATCAGCAGCAGTGCCTTGCATCGGGGCATTGATAGCCGTGCGTTCGGCTGCTTTTTGTCGCATTTTATTAGAGGCATTGATTTCAGGCAAATAAAGCCGTCGCCCAAACAATGTTTCGACATAGCCTTGTGCATGCGCCTGTTCACGGGTTGTTTCCATGTAGTTTAAAACGCCGGGATAGCGTTCAAAATAGCGTTTGATATATGCTTTTGCATCTACTCTTGATACACCAATTTGTTTTGCGAGCCCAAAAGAAGACATGCCATAGATTAAGCCAAAATTAATGGCTTTGGCGCGGCGGCGCTGTTCGTTTGTGACGGCGTCAAGCGGGACTGAAAAAATTTCGCTTGCAGTGGCGGCATGAACGTCCCAGTTGTTATCAAAAGCACGTTTTAAGCCTGTATCTCCTGAAAGATGCGCCATAATACGCAGTTCAATCTGTGAGTAATCTGAGGCAAGTAATAAGCAGCCTTTAGGTGCAATAAACGCTTGTCGAATGCGGCGTCCTTCTTCACGACGCACCGGAATGTTTTGTAAATTGGGGTCACTTGATGAAAGGCGGCCAGTTGCCGTAACGGCTTGATTATATGAAGTATGTACGCGGCCTGTACTATGATGAATGCGCTTTGGAAGCGCTTCTATATAGGTCGAGACTAATTTAGTTAAACTGCGATACTCAAGAATAATTGCCGGCAGCGGATAATCAAAAGCAAGTTCTTGGAGCACTGATTCTGCTGTAGAAGGCTGGCCCTTAGGGGTTTTTGAAAGAATGGGTAGCTTTAAAATATCATATAAGATTTCTTGGAGTTGTTTTGGGGAATTTAAATTAAATGCTTTACCTGCAAGGGAGTACGCTTTTTCAGCGAGTGCTTCAATGCGGGTATTAAGTTGCTCCCCATGCGTTTGGAGTGCTTTCGTGTCAATTAGCACACCATGACGCTCAATATCCGCTAAAATAGGCACCAAAGGCATTTCTATGTGCTCTAAAACCGCTTTGGGTGCGTCATCTAGTTTTGGATAAAGTGTTTCATGTAATTTGAAAGTAATCAGTGCATCTTCAGCAGCATAAGGGGCTGCTTTTTCAATCGGTACAGCATCAAACAAGATTGCTTTTTTACCTTTTCCGACCACGTCTTCAAAATGAATGGTTTCGTGATTTAAATAGCGCTTGGCTAAAGCATCAAAATTATGGCGGCCAGCGGTGCTATTCAATACGTATGACTCAAGCATCGTGTCAAAATAAATGGCATTTAGATTGATGTTGTATTGTTTGAATACAGCATAATCGTATTTTAAATTTTGCCCTATTTTTTTTAGCGTGTGGTTTTCAAGATAAGGCTTAAGTGTTTCAAGGACATGTTGAAGTGGCAACTGGGGTGAGTTATCGGCATGGGCGAGTGGAATATAACCTGCAAGGTTTGTATCAACTGCAAGTGCGATACCAACGAGTGAGGCACTGAGTGGATCAAGGCTTGTGGTTTCAGTGTCAATACAGCAATAAGCTGCTGTATCTAGACGTGTGACCCAAGCATCCAGTTTGGCTTGGGTTTGAATGATTTCAAATGGAATCGTTTGATTCTCGGTATTTTCGGTGGGTAGTGCTGGCGCGTTTTGTGATGTTTTACTTGCGGCAGTACTACCCCATTCCTTTAGCCAGACGTTTACCTCAAGTTCTCGCGCCAGTGAGAGCAGTACTTCTCTATTGGGTGGGCTTGGCCTTAATTCATCAAGCGTGTTGGGTAATTCAACGTCTGTTTTGATGGTTACAAGTTCCCGGGAAAGTGGCAGCATAGGCAGGCTTTCTCGAAGGCGTTCGCCAATTTTTCCACCGATAGTGTCAGCCTGTGTCATCAGATTATCTAGTGTATCGTGAGCTGCAAGCCATTTGGCCGCCGTTTTGGGACCGCACTGAGGCACACCTGGAACGTTATCGCTGGTATCTCCAACAAGCGCTAAATAGTCAATGATTTGGTCAGGTCTTACCCCGAATTTAGTTAAAACACCTTCTGGGTCTAATACTTGCCGGCTCATGGTGTTAATTAATGTAACGTGCTGATTAACTAATTGGGCCATGTCTTTATCGCCTGTTGAGATTAAAACAGGCAGGCTTTCTGCTGAGGCCTGTGTCGCGAGCGTCCCAATGACGTCATCTGCCTCAACGTCTTCAATGATTAACAAAGGAAAACCAAGCGCTCTTAAAATGCTAATTAAAGGCTTAAATTGGCGTCTTAAGTCATCAGGCATGGGAGGGCGGTTGGCTTTATATTCAGGATATAAATCATGACGAAATGTTTTGCCTGGTGCATCAAAAATAATAGCAAATTGCGAGGGTTTAACATCTTTTAATAAGCGCCGAATCATGTTGACCACGCCGTAAACCGCGCCAGTGGGATGCCCTTCGCTATTAGTTAGTGGGGGCAGCGCATGAAAGGCTCGAAAAAAATACGAAGACCCATCAACAAGTACAAAAGGTGTTTTTCCCACAAGCTTATCTCTCTTCGTCTATGGCTTCAGGAGCAGATTCAAATTCGGATTGTTTTTCTTTGAGTTGATTGACTTGCTCACTGAGTTTTTTGAGCTGTTTTCGCATGAGCGGTATACGCGTCGTCGACATTTCGTGCTCAATGGCTTTTTCGCGTGGCCGTGCTGGGGCACCTAAATAAATTAAGCCTTTTTTGAGGTGTTTTTTAGGAGGCACACCTGCGCGCGCGCCTAAAATGACCTCATCATCGATACGAACATGGTCACTGACACCCGCACCTGCTGCAAAAATCACATGATTGCCACTTTTTGTGCTGCCAGCGATACCTGTGAATGCACATAAAATATTATGTTGGCCTAATTTAACAGAATGCGCGACTTGCACGAGATTATCTATTTTGGTGCCTTTCCCAATAATGGTTTCACCAATGGTCGCACGGTCAATAATAGTACTTGCCCCTATTTCGACATCATCTTCAATGACGACGCGCCCAACATGAGGAATTTTAACATGTTGTCCATTTTCAGAGGTGTATCCAAAACCATCTGAGCCAATAACAGATGACGCATGAATGGTCACATGCTCGCCAATTTTAGAATAGTCATAAATCGTGACGTGTGGATGCAATGTTGTATTTGCTGCTATTCTAACGTGATTTCCAATGTGAACATGGCTTTTAATGACGCAATTATCCCCGATGTTGCTTTGTGCTTCTATCGTGACATAAGGCGCGATGGAGATGTTTTTTCCAAGGGTCACATCCGGCGCAATAATGGCTGTTGGGTGAATGCCAAGCTCAGGTTCAGGTGTCGGATAAAAGTGTTTGAGTAATAAAATAAATGCTTTGAATGGGTTTTCAACTTGAATCAAAGGTTTGTTGAGTTTAGATATATTGTTTGCAACGAGAACGGCTGCGGCCTCTGACTGTTCGGCTTGCTTTAGATGGTCTGTGCCATCGGCAAAAATAAGTGAGCCTGGTTTGATTTCATCAATAGGAGATAACACATGAATAACCAATGTTTCATCACCAATGACGTTTCCATTTACGATGGCTGCAATATCATGTAGCGAGGCATGCATAGATAATTTCTCCAAATATTTTATTTGATAATAAACGACGCCAGTATATCGTAATGTACTTTAGATTTCGACTGAAACAAAAGTTGATTTATACTGGCTTGAACGTACTTAATTTGTTATAAATTTAGATAGTTAAGTTTGAATATAAATAAGTCTGAATGCTAAAAATACTCAAAGTATCAAAAAATGAAATTAATTTGCCAGTGATTGTGATTGCTATTGCATTGCTATTAATTACTTATCATATTTTTTCATACATGATTCCGTTTACAAATAATGCCTTTGTTGCAACCAATGTTACACCGATTGCTGCAGATGTTTCAGGCTATATTACAGACATTTATATTAAAAATGGCCAAGCAGTTAAACAAGATGATCCCTTGGTTAAAGTCTATCAAGAACCTTATCGATTAGCGCTGGCATATGCAGAAGCAACTTATGAACAAGCGATTGAACAGGTGAAGGTGATTGAACGACAAACCAATAAAACACGTGATTTATTTCATGCCGCGATGTTTGATTATGAGAAAGCAAAACTTAAATTCAAATTAAAAAATAATCCAAGCGTGAGTCAAGCTATACCTGTCATTGAAGTGCGCATATTAAAATATAATTTGCAGGCGATGGAGAAGCAAAAAGATGCTTTAGACAAACAAATTAAAGTAGAAGAACAACAAATTGTAGAGCAGAGGAAAAAAATTAAAGCATTAAAAGCGGAAAGGGATAATGCACAAATTAATTTTAATTTAACGATAGTGCGTGCGCCAACGGATGGCATTATTGATAATATGTATATTTCGAAAGGCACGCCCGTTAAAATTCATAAGCCTTTGTTTTCTTTTATTGATACATCAAGCTGGTGGGTTCAAGCGAATTTTAATGAGACGGATTTGCGACGGATTCGTCCTGATGATGAAGCAATTATTTTGCTTCGCATGTATTATTTCACGAAAATATTTCATGGCCGCGTGGTGAATACAATTTGGGCTGCAGACAGACAAAATACTGTATCAAGAACACAGCAACAAAAAATAGCTAACGAGAACGAGTGGTTACTGATTCCACAGCGCTTGCCTTTACAAATTCAAATTCTTGATCCTGATCCTCATCATCCTTTGCAGCCAGGCGCGAGTGCTTATGTTTATATCAAAGCTCATTCACACCGTCGAAACGTATGATCCATACGGAATACACCGTCTGAATGGCAGTAAAGTGGTTTATTTTTTTTTTATATTAGCTGATTGTAATTT
>JASJHH010000114.1:0-3776 GCA_033791145.1 Legionella sp. | reverse complement strand
ACTTCCATAATATGATCGTAACCAATATATACCGGCACTATAATGATATTACGCTCTGGCTGGTCTATGTAGGTTTGTAATGAAGTTGCGAGCAAGCCCACCTTAGCCGGTAATAATCGCCCAGTCCTACTTCTACCACCCTCGGTAAAAAATTCAATCGGATAGCCTTTTTGAAACAACATAGAGAAGTAAGCTTTGAATACATCAGCATAAAGAGGAGAATCCTTAAAAGTTCTGCGTAGAAAAAATCCTCCCGAGCGTCTAAATATTGGGCCCGCAGGGAAAAAGTTAAGGTTAACACCAGCAGCTACATGTGGCGGAACTAAGCCTTGCTCGAATAACAAATATGACAGTAATAAATAATCCATATGGCTTCTATGGCATGGCATATAGATTATCTCGGCACCACTTTGATTCGCCTGCCTAACAGCTTGCGCATGATTCACTTCTATACCTTTATAGATATGATTCCATACCCATCTCAGAATTATTCTAAAAACGCGTAATAGAGGATAAGAGAAATTAGCTCCAATCTCTTGTAAATAAGCACGGCATTGTTGCTCAACTTGATGTTCGCTTATTTTTTCTTTTTTAGCCGTTTCAATAATCACCTTTTTTAGCGATTCTTGCTGTAAAACGGCATCAATCATTTCATTTCGATTTGGTAGTTTAGGACCAATACTGGTGCGCTTTTGGTCTTCAAAATAACTCATCGCAATTTTAGCTAATGTATGTGCTAGTTGCTCATCACTATAATCTTGCTTCTGCTTGCATCTTTTTGTAAGCGATGCAATTGAGATGGGGTTATTAAATCGAACTAAATGGTCTTTAGCATTTTTAACTACAATCAATGATTTATGAAAAATTCCAACTAAACGCTGGTCTACCAGATCAAATTTAGAGGTTTTTCCCTGTTTACCTGGATTTCGTCCCCAATAGAAGGAAACCGGAACTAATTGAATATCTAATTGAGGGTTTGCTTTGTGTAATGCGAGAAGTTTTTGATACTGTGATAAATAAGGTACTTGTGAAACATGCGGCTCTTTATATGAAAACCATGAGCGACGATGAATGTATATGGTCGCACTCACTTCTTGACCATCAACTTGAATTGGTAAATAGGGGTCGGGCAACCCTGCTTTTATACAGCTAGCCTGTAATCCCAATAGATCACTGGCACTATTTTGCTCAATAACATAAATAATTGGTCGATTTAAATCGATTTGTAATTCAGCAACAGGTTGGAGAGGAACATAATTACTCGTTACCCAATATTTATTTATAAAACGAGAAAAGAGAGAGCCTTTTTTTAACACGAAGATGCCTTATATATAATAATCTAAAGATTTTAGTAAGAGCATAACGATTAGTGTATTAAAACGCCATGCAAAACCAGAGAAAAAACAACCCACTATCAAAATACGTAGATAATTACCAAGTTAGCTAAATCAGCATCCGAGAAAAACAATCTAGCCTAAAATGATAACTTTAGTTACCAATCAGCAAGTGACCTTACCTTTAGCATTTGTTAAAGTAAGCCCTTAAAAAAACTAATAGGTTTATTCGTTTATGCAAAAAAACAGTGGATTAAAGCGTATTATCTTTGCAGTAGGTTATTCCCTGCAAGGATTAAAAAGTGCTTTTAAACATGAAGCCGCTTTTCGCCAAGAACTGTTGCTTGCTTTTTTTCTGATCCCACTTGCCTGTTATTTAGATGTTTCTCAAATAGAACGTATTTTATTGATTGCTTCTATTATAGTAGTGCTAATTATCGAAATCATTAACTCTGCCATAGAAGCCGTTGTTGATCGCATCAGTGACGAGCATCATGAACTGGCTGGACGAGCCAAAGATTTAGGCTCTGCAGCGGTTATGGTCGCTATTTTTTTAAGCCTGTATATTTGGATTGAAATCCTTTTTTTATAAGCGCACAACTCGTTAACCGTTAAGGATTTTAGATGCCTCAAACACCGCCTTATACACCACAAAAGAATAAAACCACTTCACCAATCAAGACTGTTCCGCATTCGTTTGAAGCTGAACAAGCGATTATTGGCGGCTTATTACTAAATAATGAAGCTTGGAATGATGTTGCAGAGCGGGTTGTTGAGCGTGATTTTTATCACCGCGCTCATCGCCAGATTTTCGCTACTATCGAGCATTTAAGCAGTGAAGATGTTCCAGTTGATTTAGTGACACTGTCTGAGCACCTTGAAAACAAACAAGAATTAGAAGGCATAGGTGGTATCGCCTATCTTGCCGAGCTGTTACAAAATACGCCAAGTGCAGCAAATATCAATACCTACTCTGATATTGTTCGAGAACGTGCCATTGTTCGAGAGCTAATTGGAGTCGCTAACGAAATTGCAGAAGCAGGTTATGAAACTGAAGGCAGAGATAGTGCAGAGCTACTTGATTTTGCTGAAACCAAAGTATTCCAAATAGCTGAGGCGCGCAGTAATAAAAGCGAAGGCCCACAACCCATTAAGGATATTCTTAAAGAAACGGTCGCTAGAATCGATGATCTGTGTAAAAACCCGCGCGATGGTATTACCGGTTTATCTTCTGGATATAATGATTTAGACCAAATGACAACGGGTTTCCAACCCGGTGATTTGATCATAGTTGCAGCACGTCCTTCTATGGGTAAAACCACATTTGCGATGAACCTTGCTGAGCATGCAGCTTTAAATGGCGATAAACCAACTGTCATTTTCTCATTAGAGATGCCTGCAGATCAAATCATGAACCGTATGCTTGCTTCTTTAGGACGTATTGATCAGGGTAAAATTCGAACCGGCCAACTTGATGAAAATGATTGGGCTTCGCTATCCTCAACTATGTCTATATTACTGCAAAAAGGTGATATGTTTATTGATGATAGCTCAGGTTTAACACCAACAGAATTACGTTCACGTGCTCGACGAATTGCGCGAGATAATGGCGGGATCAGCATGATCATGGTCGATTACCTGCAATTAATGCGTGTTCCTTCATTGAGTGAAAACCGTACTCTTGAAATATCTGAGATTTCACGTTCTTTAAAAGCATTAGCAAAAGAATTACGCTGCCCTGTAATCGCCCTTTCTCAGCTAAACCGTGGATTAGAGCAACGTGCAGATAAACGCCCTATCAACTCTGATTTGCGTGAATCGGGCGCGATTGAGCAAGATGCTGATTTAATTATGTTTATTTACCGAGATGAGGTTTATAACGAAGAAAGTGAGCATAAGGGTATTGCTGAAATCATTATTGGTAAACAACGTAATGGACCAATCGGTAAAGTTCGCTTAACCTTCCAAGGTCGTTATTCTCGTTTCGATGAGTACACAGGGGCGGCTTATCATGGTGATGAATAATATAGAACCAACTCAATTTATAATGGATACTCGCTGGTAATGGATATCACTCGTGCAGTCATCAACTTAAAATCCTTACAGCATAATTTACAGGTGTTGCAGGAAAGAGCACCTAAAAGTAAGGTGCTCGCTGTGATTAAAGCCAATGCTTATGGCCATGGCATGGTCAAAATAGCAGGAACATTAAAGGGCGTATATGGTTTTGGTGTCGCACGTTTAAATGAAGCAATCATTCTGCGTAATGCCGGTATTAATAAGCCGATCATTTTGCTTGAAGGTTTTTTCTACAACGATGATATCTCAAGCTTAGTTGAGTATAACTTGCAATGTGTGGTGCATTCTCAAGAGCAAATTGATGCGCTGAAAAAAGAAAAACTAAAAAAACCGCTACAAATTTGGCTAAAAATTGATACAGGC
>JASJHH010000113.1:0-15764 GCA_033791145.1 Legionella sp. | reverse complement strand
TTTATCCGGTCACAAATACGCTTATCTCGCTCTGATTTATGCTGAATAATTAAGTCTGCACGTTCTTGTGCTGTAAGTCTTTTCTTCATGCGGGCATTTGATCATATTCAGCTTAAGTTCGCAACTTGATTAGCGATAGGTATATGTCATTGAGCATTTCAATCACATGCTCTGCTGTGTTTGAGAATTCTTGAGATATGGCAAGGCCTTTAATGCCTAAGTCGCGGCCTAAAATTTGTGCGGGATAATAAGTGGTTGCATGGCTTTTACAGGCCACACAAAGTACAAGCGCCAAAAAGGCGTATTTTGTTTTCATATTCACTTCCGTGTGTGTTTTGAGGTTGGATTTTTATTTTACATTGCTAATATTTGGTCTATTTTTGAGGCACAAATAAAGTCGTTTTGTGACAGGCCGCCTAAGGCATGTGTCATGAATTTCACACGGCAATAGTTATAGCCAAGCTCAACATCAGGGTGATGATTGTCATGATGCGCGCCCCATGCAATAGCATTCATAAAGGCCATGGTTTCATGAAAATTATTGAACGAAAAAGCACGATGAATGGTTTTAAAATCATCTGAAACTTGCCAGTTATTATCAAGCTGTGGCATTAAAGTATCGATTTGATTGCGATTGAGTGCTTCACCAATGCCTTCGCATGGCTCGCAATGTTTTGTTGCTAAATCACTCATGATGAGGTCTCCTTAAGACAAATAGGTAAGGCGTTTAAAAAACGGATGTTTTGTTCGTAGGTGCCAATCGTAACACGCAGATGCTGTGTTAAACCATAAGGTGCCAGTGGCCGCGTAATAATCCCGCGTGCTTGCAAATGCTTATCAAGTTCAACGGCATTTCGACCACAATCAAACGTAATAAAATTACACGCAGTGGGTAAGTGTTCTAAGCCTAATTGGTCTAGCGCTTGTGTGATTTGTACAAGGCCTTTTTGATTAGAAGCAATGCTTTGCGCTACAAAATCTTGATCGTTTAATGCGGCAATGCCTGCAAGCATAGAAGGCAAACTCACGGTAAATGGCAGCTGAATGCGATGTAAGAGTGCGATAATATCAGGGTTGCCTAACGCGTAGCCCAAGCGTAAGGCAGCAAGGCCATATACTTTTGAGAAAGTGCGTGTAATCACTAAATTAGGATATTTAGCAAGATATTTTGAGGCATTCGATTGTTGTTTGACCGGCGTATATTCATGATAAGCCTCATCAAGCACTAAAATAGTACTGTCTGGAATGTTATTTAAAAGCCGTTCTATGTCTTCGTGTGGTATGAGCAAGCCAGTTGGGTTATTTGGGTTGGCTAGAAAAATTAAAGCGGTTTTTTCAGAGCATGCATGAATTAAGCCGTCAATATCGACGGTCCAATCGGTTTGTAATGGAATTTTTTGAATGGGAATTCCAAGCGTATTGGCCTGTACTTCATAAGTAATAAAAGCATACTCATGGGTTAACACATGTTTATTCGTATGTAAGGCGAAGCATTCGAGTAATAAGTGAAATAAAATATCTGAACCATTACTTAAAATAACAGATGCTGGATTAAGATTGGTATGTGCTGCGATGGTTTGTCGCAGTGGATTTTCTCTTGAAATGGGATACGTTGCAATATCATGTGGTGTAAGTGTTTTTAGTGCTTCAAGCACTGATGCGCTACAACCCAGTGGATTTTCGTTACTGGCGAGTTTAATCACATTAGTGAGATGTTTCTCATGGCTTAATGCATCGGTTGTTTTACCGGGTACATATGGATGAAGTTTTTGAATCCCTGTGTGTGGTAGAATATCATAATCATACGACATGGCTTTTGCTTCCTGCTTTTTTAAGACGCCTCATCTTAGCTCAGTGAAAGTGAGAGGTAAATCATCTTTAGGTAATGTGATGCAAATTAAACATATATTACTAGCTCTATTAGTTGCTGTGATTTGGGGCTGTAATTTTATCTTCGTTCAAATTGGTTTAAAAGAAATACCACCACTCGCATTGTGTGCACTGCGATTTTTCTTATCAAGTGTGCCTATTGTTTTTTTTGTAAAGCGCCCAGATGTGCCTTGGATATGGCTTTTGTTATATAGCTTTTTGACTTTTACATTACAATTTGCATTTATGTTTTTAGGGATGAAAGCAGGGGCTGCATCGGGCATTGCATCTTTACTATTACAAATCCAAGTGTTTTTTAGCTTTTTGTTTGCGGCTTTGTTTTTAGGCGAGCATTTAACGCGCTGGCAAATTACAGGTGCTTTTTTTGCATTTACAGGGCTTGCTATTGTGCTTGAACATTTAGGTGGTGGCGATATTACGCTTGTAGGATTTATGTGGATTTTAGCCGCAGCTGTGATGTGGGGAGCTGGTAATTTATGTGTGAAAAAAATGAAAAAAAAGCAAGGCATGGGTTTAATTATTTGGGCAAGTTTTTTATCTTTCCCGCCGCTTTTTATTACATCTTTTTTTATTGATGGCCCTACCACATTGTTTACAGCGCTTCATGCTTTATCTTGGCGCGGCGCTTTATCTGTGTTTTATATTGCTTATATTTCGACTTGGGTTGGTTATGGTCTTTGGGCATGGCTTTTGAGTGTTTATTCAGTGAGTATGGTGGTGCCGTTTACTTTATTGGTGCCGGTAGTGGGGCTGTTTGCCTCAAGTCTTGTGTTTAACGAAGGCATGCAAACCTGGAAATTATCGGCGGCAGGGTTTATTTTATTTGGGCTTATGACGCATTTATTTGGCGCGCGATTACCACAGTTGTTTAAATTAAGATTGAGAGGGCAGCAAAACCCATGAATGCCCGCTATACTTAAAAAAATATTAAACTATAAGCAATAAAAGGATTTTTTGCAGATGGACTCAAAAGGTTATTTGCTGAGCACCAAAAAACTGGACTCACTTGATAAAAGGCTTGCTCAAGTTAAAGCCATTGATAAGTTACCAAAAGATGGCTGTCTGTTGGTAATTTTTGATTTTGATGCTGGTTTTAGCTGTGATGATTTAAAGCAATTACGTCAAAACCCAATTTATCGTTATATTGCTTTTTATTCTTGGGATAACCTGCCGGATGACTGCGCGCTGTTGTTAGATGGTGTCTTTGATGAACAAGCTTATAGTGCAGCAAAACAAATCAGTGAGCGCATTGCTGTTTGTGAAAAAAACGATGGTGCTCATATCGAAAGACAAGATATTAATGTATTTATTTGTCGTTATTTATTTTCTCGTAAAAAGAAGCAATTATTACCCGAAGTCACTTGTCATAATCCATATGGATTTATTTATCCTGTGGTTGATGCGTTAAGTTTTGAGGGGAGTGCGAATGACCATTGGTATGTTTTAAATAGCCTGGTAAAACGTGAATATCTTGAAGTGGTTGAAGCCTCAAGTGAATTACAAGTTTGCCCGCAGTGTGAGGGTGGATTGCTTAATTTTAAAAATTGCTGCCCTAATTGTGAATCGGTTGATTTGCATGTTGAGCCTTTTGTCCATTGTTTTAGTTGCGGGAATGTGGGGCCTGTTAAAGAGTTTATGCGTCACCAAGAGCTTGTTTGTAATCGCTGTCAAACTACGCTAAAACATATTGGTATTGATTATGATAAGCCACTGGAAGATAAAATTTGTGAAAAATGCCAACATCGTTTTTTTGAAGCAAGCACCTTGTTTGTTTGTCTTGTGTGTAATCAAGTTGGCAGTCCTGACTCACTGAACACGAGGAAACTCAATGCGTTTCGCCTCACACGGAAAGGAGGCGAATTTGCTAAAAATCAGCTTCAAAAATTAGAGCTTGATTTAGGCGCATTTTTTCAACTTATTAATTTTAATTTATGGGAAATGATTGTTCAATGGCAAATGCGAGTGACGCAAAGGCACTCAGAAATTGAATTTGTTGCGGGCGTTATTTTTGTTGAAAATATCAACGAGCTGATTGAAGAAATTGGATTTTTACAAACTGAGCAGCAACTGGTTTTATTTTATGAAAATGCACGGAGTTTGTTTCGAAGTACGGATTTAATTAGTGTGGATGATGATAAATTATTTTGCTTGCTCACGATGACAAATCTTAGCCATATTGAAGTGATTCAAGAGCGTATTAAGCAATTTGATAAAAAAGCATCACCTGACGATCCCAGTTTAGATATTAAATTTGGATTTTTATCATCGGCTGAAATGCTTGAAAATGAACTCGATAAAGATTTATTAATTAATGAAATGCTTAATCGAGTTAGCCTGTGATGGATTTATTTTATGGCATTGAACATTATGTCATGTCTATTTTAAAGTCAGGTAAAATCATTAATTTATTTTTGTATTATTTTCCATTTGTTTTATTCATAGAAATGCCTTTTTATATGTTTACGGTTGCGTATAGCATCAAAGGTTGGCTTACGTTACATAAACAAAAAGGCTTAAAAGAAGTGTATACGCCGTTGGTGAGCATTGTCGTAACGGCTTATAACGAGACATATGATGAGTTGTTGGTTACTTTTCAGTCGATTGGTGAGCAAATTTATGAAGGCGTGATTGAAGTTTTAATTATTGTAGATAATGCGGCAGAGAATAAAGAAACAGTTGAACTCGCCCAAAGCATTTCAAAAAAGTTTGATAATGGGTTCAGTCGACAATTTAAAGTGGTGAAAAAAATGGCGCGTGGGGGGCACGCAAGTTCAATGAATTTGGGGCTTCGTATTGCTAAAGGAGAAGCAATGGTGATGATGGATGCAGATACCTCCATGGATAACACCACCATTGCACATGTTGCTAAGCATTTTAGAGACCCACATGTTGTTGCTGTGTCAGGCGCTGTACGCGTTAGGAATCAATTTGATTCATTTACAACACGGATGCAAGCGCTTGAGTATATGATGAGTATCCAATTGGCACGATTTGGATTAACAGAGCTTGGTGTTGTGAATAATATTTCAGGGGCATTCGGTATTTTTAGAACCTCTTTTGTACGACAGATTGGTGGGTGGTTAAACGGTACAGCTGAAGATTTAGATATGACGCTTCGGATGCATAGTTATTTGAGTCGTTATCCGTGGCTTAAAATGATTCATGAGCCTTATGCTGTCTCGTGGACTGAGTCACCTAAAACGTTTATGGGATTACTGAAGCAGCGGGTTAGGTGGGATGGTGATTTATATTATATCTACGTCACGCGTCATTGGCGGCTTTTTAGTCTTAAGTTGATGTCGTTGAAAAAAATTATATTTATTGTTTGGTACGGCTTATATTTCCAGTTAATTTTGCCGTTTGTTGTTATTTGTTACACCATATTGATTGCTATAAAGTTTCCTATACATGCCATTTTAGCGATGTTTATCATGCTTTATGGTTATTATTTAATTGTTACGTTTGCAATGTTTTTTTTGTTTTTGTTGTTGGTGTCTGAGCGTCCTAAAGACGATAGTCGATTTATTAAATGGTTAGTGTTTAATCCAGGCTATAATTTAATTATGCGATTCATGGCCTTCTTTTTTATTATGAATGAGATATTATTTAAAGGGCATGAAGATTCATCTATGGCACCTTGGTGGGTAATCAGAAAAACAAAATAAGTAGGATTAAGAATGGGGATTAGTTTAAAGCGCAGCAAATTAGACGAAAAATCGACTGTTAAAGATTACGGTCAGGGTAAGCGCACGCCCCCTAAATTACGCTGGTTTATGATTATTGGTTTAATTAGTATTCCCCTGATTTACTTAGTTTATATGTTGTTAGATGAAACTGTTTTTGCAGAATTTCAAGGCGTTGTTGTGTTTGACACCGTTAAAATTCGAGCGCCAGCAGCAGGATATGTCGAAACGCTTTATGTCAATGAAGGCGAGCATGTTAAACGAGGGAAGGCATTGCTCCAATTTAAATCGCCAGCTTTAAATACAGAGATCGGTTATTTAAAACAAGAAAAAGAGCGTATCGATAAGCAAATAGAAAACATCAACAGAAAATCAACTGAATCATTGAGAGAGCAGTTAGCTGTTTTGGAAAAAGATATCTTATCAAGCCAACTGGTGTACCAAAAATTTTCAAAATATTTTAAAGCAAATGGGCATATGGCTTCTCTTGAGCTTGAGCAGGCGCGTAAAAACGTCGTTTCAGCAAAACAGGCTTACTCGCAATTAAAGCATCAAATTAAACAAGTGGTTTTAGAAAATGATCTAATGATAGAAGTGAATTACAAACGCAAACAAGAAGAGGTGAATAATAAAATTCAGCAGGCCGAGCTAAAGAAAAAATATTTTTTAATTAAATCACCTGCAAAAGGGGCTGTGAAACACATTGAAATTCATCGTGGTGAGTTTTTACCAGCAGGCCAAGATATTATTGATATTGTCACTAAAAATGATTTGCATGTGGTTGCATTTATTGATCCCAAAGAAGCCGAAATCATTCGCCCTGGTATTACCGTAACGATGACGTTTCCTGATAACTTTAAAACGAAAGGTGAAGTGGTTAGTGTGCCTAATTATGCAGATAAAACCCCAATGACCTTTCAAAACCCATTGGCAACACGTGAAAACAAACTCATTGTAATTGTTAAATTCAAAGAAGAATTACCTGAAGAATATCGTGTGTTTGGGTTGCCTGTAGAGGTAAATATTGATTAATTGTTTTAATACAAGGTGTAATATATGCGTTTACTCGTAACAGGAGCTTTGGGCTATATTGGAAGCCATTTTTGTTTTAGGGCGTTAGAAGCAGGGCATGATTTATTATTATTAGATAATGCGGTCAGTGATGCCTCAAAAATCATATTAGATGCAATTGTAACGCATGCAAAAAATCTTAATAGCGTGCAGTTTTTTAATATAGATTTATGTGATAAAGCAGCATTAGCTTTATTTTTTAAAGAAAATACTGGCATGGATGCAGTGGTACATTTTGCGGCACTAAAAAATGCCTCTGGATCTCTCAAATTGCCGTTTGAATATTATAATAACAATGTGGCTGGTAGTTTAAATTTATTTGAAGCAGCGTATCAAGCAGATATACATCGCGTGGTATTTTCATCAACAGCGGCTGTTTATGCGCCTGATGCAGCGCAGCCTTGTTTAGAAACCAGTAAGATTAATCCTGCAACGCCTTATGGTAAAAGCAAACACATGACAGAAGTGATGCTGTCTGATTGTGCGCATGCATATCCTAAATTACGCGCTGTGGCATTGCGTTATTTTAATGTCGCAGGCGCAGATAGCTCAGGCGCGCTCACGTCTGTTTTGTTAGCAGATAAAGATGCAAGCTTATTATCCGCTATTTTAAAGGTAGCACGAGGCAAAAAAGAGTATCTATCAGTATATGGCACGGATTATGAAACACGTGATGGGACAGCTATTCGAGACTATATTCATGTATTAGATTTAGTAGATGCGCATCTTGATGCACTTAATTTCATGGATAAACAAGACGGCTTTCATGTGTTTAATTTAGGCAATGGCGAAGGCTATACTGTGCTTGAAATGGTAAAAGAGTTTGAGGTTGTCAATAACGTGAAAATTCCGATGCAAAATGAACCGCGCCGCCCAGGCGATTTAATGGCCGTTTATGCAAATCCAGAGCGTGCTAAATCACAGCTCGGCTTTAAACCAAGCTGTGATTTAGCACGGATGGTAGGTGATGTTTGGGTTTAAACCGCAATGCGCTCATCAAAGACAAAGCACTCGCCTTCCCAAGTAGATTCATCAGCAGGTGTTTTTTCGATATAGTTTAAAATACCATCGTCTAATTGATACACGTGTTCAAATCCGAGGCTTTGAAAGTAAGTCGTTGATTTTTCACAACGAATACCGCCAGTGCAATAAGTTGCAAGTTTCGTTTTTTTCTTATCTAAAAGATTGTTTTTGATGTATTCAGGAAAATCACGAAAGGTTTTAATATTAGGATTAATCGCGTTTTTGAATTTTCCGATTGCCACTTCGTAATCATTACGGGTATCAAGTACTAATACATCAGGATCTTGTAGGAGCTTATCCCATTCTTTAGGCGATAAATGCGTTTCGCGTGTTTTGAGTGCTGTAATGCCTGGTACACCTAAAGTAACAATTTCGTCCCGTAATTTTACCTTTCGGCGTTCGAACGGCATGATATTGGTATACGTTTCTTTGAAATTCAAATCAGCAAAACGCGCGTCTGCGGTTAAAAAATCATAAAAAGCTTGCATGTTTTCAGGTGTGCCAGCAAAGCCTGCATTTACACCTTCTGATGCTAAAATAAAAGTACCTAGTATATCATGGCGTTTCATGGCTTTTAAAAAAATAGATTTTAAGGCATCAAGCTTTTCAAGCGGTGTAAACAGATAGCAAGATGCAACGGTGTAAGCGTGCATGTGTATTTATCCTATGTATAATATTTAAAAGCGTAATATAGCATATATTTTATGGGGAAATAATTGTGTACAGTATTTTTAGATATCTATCTGGTTTTTTTAGCGCTGAAGGGGTACATCGTATCACGCTGATTATGCTCAAATACGCACCAAAATTTTGTTTTAAAACACCGCTTGAAAAGCCTGTTCAAGTAATGGGATTAAATTTCAAACATCCAATAAGCCTTGCAGCAGGCTTTGATAAAGATGGGCGTTATTTAAATGCGCTTGCTAAACTTGGTTTTGCATCAATTGAATTAGGGACCGTCACACCGAGGGCGCAACCTGGCAATCCTAAGCCCCGTATTTTTCGTGTGCCGCATCTACACGCTTTAATTAATCGGATGGGATTTAATAATGCTGGCGTTGATGCTTTGGTTTCACACATTAAAAACACAACATTTGAGGGCGTGCTCGGGGTGAGTATTGGTCCAAATAAAAACACACCACCTGATGAAGTATGGCTTGATTATGAGTATTGCTTAAAACAAGTGTATTTATACGCAGATTATATTGCGATTAATATTTCATCGCCGAACACACCAGGGCTGCGTGCCTTACATCATAAAGAAGCATTTTCTAATTTAATACGAACACTGGTGAATACACGAAATGAGCTCAGCGAGGCGCATATGCGCTATGTGCCTATTGTTGTCAAAGTTTCTCCAGATGAATCGGATGAAGCAATACAAGGCATGGTAAAAGTGTTGGTGTCAGCTGGGATAGATGGCATGATTTTAACGAATACAACACTTTCACGAACAGGGCTACGTGGCTCACGCTTTGCAAAAGAACTAGGCGGCATGAGTGGCAAGCCACTTGCAGCGCGTGCGATACAGTGCTTGAAAATTGCAAAAAAAGCAGCAGGTGACAAATTAGTATTAATCGCATCAGGTGGGGTAGATAGCCCGGATGAGGCAGCCGCACGTATCGAAGCAGGTGCGTCGTTCGTTCAGGTGTATACAGGACTCGTTTACACGGGTCCGAGTTTAATTAGGCGTATGGTTAAGGCTTGTATTTAGACTTTCATTTCAGGTATAAAGCGCACATAAACTTGACCTCGTATAGACCTTGATGTACAATTTCCGGCCTTATTTTGTTTTCAGGTTTTTTTTTAATGCTTAAAAATAATCGTTCTACAGCTGCTACAGCTGAGCCAGTCATATCTAAGGATGTGCAGGACAGGATAGATCATGTGCAGCGTGTATTGCTTAGTGGCGAAAATATACTCTCATGTTTAGAAAGCCTCGAGTCAAATTATGTTGATTTTAGTCAGGCTATTCAAGACGATTTTTTGAGTGCCGACCCAAAAATTGAAAAATTATTTGCGATACTAGAAGAAATAAATATTTTTCCTCATGAATACAAAGGCATATATATTAACCTGGTTTTTTATGTATGTATTAATAATAGTGAGCATCTGCATGCCTTTGAAACGCTTAAGCATAAGGGATTTCCACTGAATTTGGATAATCAGCATTTATATCTGGGTTTAATTAGAAACGAGAAGCGCTTAGATAAATTAATCGAAGCATTTATAGCACTTAAACAGCTATCTAATCTCTCTTCTGATGAATACCTCTCTTTGTGTAAGTTCTTGAGTAATCATGCATATAATGCGACTGAACTAGTCAATGCATTTATAGCACTTAAACAGCCATCTAATTTCTCTTCTGATGAATACCTCTCTTTGTGTCGGTTGTTGAGTAATAAGGCATATGATTCGACTGAACTAGTCAATGCATTTATAGCACTTAAACAGCCATCTAATCTTTCTTCTGATGAATACCTCTCTTTGTGTGAGTTCTTGGGTAATCATACATATAATGCGACAGAACAAGTCAATGCATTTATAGCACTTAAAGAGTCATCTAACCTCTCTTCTGATGAATACCTCTCTTTGTGTGAGTGGTTGAGTAAATATGCATATTCTGCGACTAAACTTGTTCAAGCATTTATAACCCTTAAAGCGTCATCTCATGTCTCTTCTGAAGAATACGTTCTTTTGTGTAAATTATTGAATGGTCATAATGACTTCTATGCGAGTGAACTAGTTAGTGCATTTATAGCGATTAAACAGCTATCTAATTTCTCTTCTGAAGAGTACGTCTCTTTGTGTGAAGTATTGAGTCAAGACAATGAGCTTTTTAGAGCAACGAAGGATGTTGTTCTTAAGTTCAAAGCATTAAACAAGGCGGGCATTTCACCCAGTTCCGCGCATTGGTATTTGTATGAAGCTTTGGTCGTAGAAAAATCGGGGTTGACCGAGCTTTTTATCGCGCTTAATGAGACAAAGGCTGACATGGTCAGACACAAAGATTTATATCAATCCGTGATTAAAGCAGAGAGGCATGGCAGGCGGGTTGATTGGCGTTTTTCGATAGACACGTTTAAAAAAGCAGGCATGCTGTTTTCTGAGGAAACAAAATTATTTTTTGACGTGGTATTACGTGAAGGGAAAGCAACTTATGTGTTCGTCAATGAGTTGAATCAATTAGGTTATTCTTATGAAAAATATCCAGATGTTTATAAAATATTTTTTGAGCGCATCAATCTTTCAGGGGCACTCACAAGTATTGAGTCAATATTTTTAACCAAGTTACGCGCACATGCTAAGCAGTTTCATTTACAGCAGGGCTGTGCTGATGAGAACCTTAATGCAGAAGCGCATAAAGCAATCTCAAGCTTAATTGATGACGTGAGGATCTCGCGTTTAACTTACGGTCCTTTGAATAAAATGGAAGGGACGAAGCTGTTTGAAAAGTTTGTTGAGGTGTTTTCTCAGGCATCGTTAGATGACATTGATATCTCTTATGATAGTTTTGAAGGTTATCTTGTAAATATTAAAGGCTTTCCTTTATATCGTTTGTCATTGTTATTAAAGTATACAAATTTAAGTCACTTTTGTTTAAGTGAAAGTCAGCTTGATTTATTTCAACAAAAAATTGAGGCATTAGAGCCGTCTGATCTTAGCCCTTCCACTCATCCGGTAATTGAACAATTACCGGGTATTTTACAAAAGTCGCTTCAGCATTATATGAAGAAAAAATATGTCAATATGAACCGATTTTTTCGAGGTAAAGTGCTTGAATATAGTACCGGTGAGCCTTGGCACTCATATAAAAGACATTATACAGAAAGAGAGGAATTTCTTTTGACATTTATGTTTGCTGTATTGCTGAGTGATGCAGCCAATAAATTATTGTTAGTCGGCGTTAAGGAAAAAGAAAATACATCTTATTTGGTTTTAAGTCGTGGAGAAGAAGTTAGCCAAGAAGTGATAGTAAGACGACAGGTAAATCCACAGCCTTTACCTCATGTCACTAGTTTTAGTTGTCGGGACGATGGTGTCGGTGATTTTAAGGGGATGAAGACACAGACCAGAATTCCAGGAAAAGGCTTGTATTATCCAGTGATTTCTTACTCGGAAGATGAGGTACTTATTCCTGCTGGTGAGACACTGGTGTTTGATTTAGACGAAAAGGGAAGCCTTTGCGGATCTATTGTGAGAAGCCCGATTTATATAAAGGAAACCCAATATGTCTCGATGTTTGCGCTGAGTGAAGCGTATAAAAAACACTTAAGCAAACAGTATCAGCCTGGAACGAGGGGCAGTGAACCCGCGGCACAAAGCTTAACGAAAGACGATACAATTGCAAGGCCAAATCATGGGCTTGCGCATACGTATCGTGTGATGTCATATATTACGGAAGTAAAGAATTATTTTGCTCATCATGCGGCAGACAAAGCGTTTAAGCTTTTTTGTCTAGCGCTTTCAGAAGAGAGGTTAGAGCGCTTGAGAGTTGCTGCTGCTTTTCTTGTCACAGGACGAGAAAGTGAGGCGTCAGCAAGCACGCAACTTGAAATATATTTGTCACATAAAAAAGCTTCGGCATCGTATTTTAATGAATTTTTAGCGCAATTTTTAGAGGAGCACAAACCCAGTATATTAACAGCAACTGAAGAGGTAACTAGAATAGTTAGCCTAATAGAGCAATTGGGATCGCCTGATTATGAAGGAAATCATCAAGATGATTTGGACGTGGTTTATATGCACCGCATTTTAAATGTTGCACATAAGCTGGATTTAGCGCGCTGTTATACACTTGAAAAATATCGTCATCATGTGTACGGGTATTGCGATAGCTTATCAGAACCGTCTGATGCACAATTGTTCGCTTTGAGGCGAATGATACGTTATAGCATCGATCTGATAAAAGCACATGGCGATCACTTGTTTACTGATATGGATGAAACCGGCGAGCTGATTTCGTCAAATAAATATTATTATACCAAGCCGTTTGAAACGGTTAGCCGATCATTGCTACGATTGTTTGATGTAAGTGGTACGGTCTCTGAGCCGGAACGAACCGAAGCTCACCACCCGACCTCCGGCTATGAATCTTCCCTGTAATTAATTATAATATTGATTAATTATCAAGATATCTCAAGGATATCTAAAGAGAAAATGATCTAAAATGCTATTTTATTCTACACGTCAAGATTGGTTTGGTAATATCCGCGCAGATCTATTGGCAGGGATTGTCGTTGCATTAGCACTGATTCCTGAAGCGATAGCCTTTTCAATTATTGCGGGTGTTGATCCTAAAATAGGGTTGTATGCTTCATTTTCTATGGCCGTTGTTAGCGCATTTGTAGGGGGGCGAACCGGGATGATATCAGCCGCTACTGCTGCTATGGCGTTGTTGATGGTCACCTTGGTTAAAGCGCATGGGTTACAATATTTACTCGCTGCGACACTACTCACGGGTGTTGTTCAGATTATTTTTGGCTATTTGAGGCTCGGTAGTTTAATGCGCTTTGTGTCACGTTCGGTGGTTACGGGGTTTGTTAATGCGCTCGCTATTCTTATTTTTGCTGCGCAACTGCCAGAATTAACCCACGTGACTTGGCATGTCTATGCCATGACTGCGGGGGGGCTCGCGATTATCTACCTGTTTCCTTATATGAATAAAACCATTCCATCGCCGCTGGTTTGTATTATTGTTTTGACAATAATTTCGATATACTTTGACTTACCGATTCGTACGGTTGGCGACATGGGTAAACTACCTGATACATTGCCCGTATTTCTTTTCCCACATATACCGCTTACTTTTGAAACATTGGCTATTATATTTCCTTATTCTCTTGCGCTTGCAGTTGTAGGTCTTCTCGAATCCATGATGACCGCAACCATTATAGATGATTTGACTGACACACCCAGTAATAAAAACCGAGAGTGCAAAGGACAAGGGGTCGCTAATATTGTCACGGGATTTTTGGGTGGGATGGCGGGATGTGCCATGATTGGTCAGTCTATTATTAATATCAAATCGGGTGGGCGTGGTCGCTTATCCACTTTAACAGCAGGTATTGTACTCCTATTTATGGTGGTTTTTTCAAGTAAATGGGTTTCACTTATCCCGATGGCGGCTTTAGTTGCAGTGATGATCATGGTATCAATCGGTACATTTTCTTGGGATTCGGTGAAAAATCTTAGACAATATCCACTCTCATCTAATCTTGTCATGATAACAACGGTGGTGGTTGTCGTTGCGACGCATAACTTAGCCTACGGCGTCTTTATTGGGGTATTACTGGCATCGCTGTTTTTTGCGAACAAAGTAGGACGATTTATTGTGGTTCATTCTACAGTTGCAACAGTTGATGCTGGAAATACGTGTCGAACCTATAAAGTATTAGGACAAATTTTCTTTGCTTCATCAGAAAAATTCATGCAATCATTTGATTTTAAAGAAGCAATTGATAAAATTATTATTGATGTTAGCCATGCCCATTTTTGGGATGTTACCGCTGTTTCTTCATTAGATAAAGTCGTCATAAAATTTCGAAGAGAAGGGACCGAGGTTGATATTATCGGTATGAATGAAGCAACGGCAACACTTGTAGATCGTTTTGGCGTACATGATAAACCAGAGGAACTTGAAAAACTCATGAACGGTCATTGATAGATACGGTCATGGATGAGATGGGGTCATAGATGAGATAAGGAGTCACTCATGTTACATCAAATAATAGCCTGTATTGACGGCTCCATGTCAGCCACTGCTGTTTGTGATTGGGCGGCTTGGTCGGCTTTAAAACTTCAAATACCTCTGACGTTATTGCATGCTTTGGATAACCCATCAAAAGTGCCTCATGCCAATCTTACGGGTACAATTGGTTTGGGCAGTCAGGAACAATTACTTGAAGAATTATCAACGCTTGATGAGCAACGTAATAAAATTGCATTGCAACACGGCAAGCACCTTTTGGAAGCGGCTTATCAGCGAATAGTAGCGGATGGTCTTAAAGAGGCTGATTCTTTACAACGACACGGTAGTCTCATTGAAGCATTGTTAAATCTTGAGCACGAAACAAAATTAGTCGTAATTGGGCGTCAAGGGGAGCAAACGCAGGAAAAAACAGCTCAAATAGGCAGTCAATTAGAAATAATTATTCGCAGTCTCCATTGTCCTATATTAGTCGCTCTGCCGGATTTTAAAGCGCCTAAAGAAGTGATGTTTGCTTTTGATGCCAGCCCTACAGCGAACAAAGTACTGAATCGTTTGATAGAAAATGCGCATTTGCTAGAGGGTATAACCTGCCATTTGGTGATAGTTAATAAAAACGGCCATGAGGCCGTATTTTTAGAGGCAAAAAAAGCATTAGAAGACGCGAAAATCAATGTAATTAGTGCGCGATTAACAGGAGAGGTTGAATCGGCCCTAAGGGATTATGCTGAAAAACACGTAATTGATTTGTTAGTTATGGGCGCATTTGGTCACTCAAAAATACGGCAGTTTTTTTTAGGTAGCACCACCAGTCATATGCTTCATGCAACAAAAATACCGTTACTTTTACTGCGTTGACCCCGGAGGTTTTCTCTCCTTTTGATTGGCTCTACAAATGGCCGTTACGTAAGGAGAGAATATCTAGGGTTGTTAGTGAATCGCGTTTGTGTGCGCAGGAGTCTTAGTTACATTTCTGATCTGGTCAAGCTAAACCGCACACATTTATTTTAGAATTTTCAAATTCAATTGGCGAAACATCTCCAATCGTTGTATGCAGCCTAATATTAGGGCGTGTTGACAATCAATGGCATTCGGTTAAGGTGTTTTTACTTTTATCTTGAATTTAAACCAATCTCAGTCGTTGCGAGCTGACGTATCCCCACGAATATTTTTCAGCTATGGCTCATTAAAAGTATATTTAAAATGTACGAATTAACAAAAGATTTGTCATGCCAGCACAGGCGGGCACTTACAACTAGCCTTAAGTTTTAGTTGACAATAGGTCATAGCTTTAGACGAAAAGTTATTTAGAACGCCCTTCTCCCGCGGGCCTACTCTGTGGACACATCTCTGTGTTAATTCCAACCAATCTCCGTCGTTGCGAGGAG
>JASJHH010000112.1:0-17846 GCA_033791145.1 Legionella sp. | reverse complement strand
CGAATGGTCCACTTTGTTTCCTGAAGATTAATAAATCGCGACTCAGAAAACAAAAGGCGATTGATAATTAATTCCATAACATCTGAAGATAAAACTCCTAAGCGTTCCAAGCGTTTTAAGAATTGATGACTCGCTCGTGTTAATTTCTGTTCTTCTTCTAGTGTAAACACACGTATGCTATGTTCACTTGCCGCACGAAAATGCATCATTTCAAGTGTTTTTTTCTTTCCTTCTGTTGAAGTCACTTGAAGATCAGTTGTTTGACCTGCGGTGAGTTCTTCAGGTGTTTCAGGTACGTAAGCTTCTAATTTTGTTAATGTTTTTTCAAACAACGTGAGCAACATCTCAAGCAAATTATTTTCTTTCATTTATATACACCTTATATAGCCTCCAGGAACCGCTTGCACGCATCCTTGAAGTTCTAATTCTGCTAGATCAGTAATTACATCCTCAACTGATAAACTGCTTCGATCTACAATGCTATCCACTGTAGTTACCTCAAAACCGATATACGTCGTTAAGGAACCTGTTCCACCTATGGGAGAATCAAGTTCTTTTTTAGTAGAACCTCTAAACCTCCGCTCAACACACAGCTCTTCCAACACCTCCCGTGGCGATGTAACCAATGCCGCTCCTTGTTGCAATAATGTATGACATCCTTTTGCTTGTGGGTTATGAATCGACCCCGGCAAAGCCATCACACTCCTATTTTGCTCCAAAGCTAAGTGTGCAGTTATCAATGAGCCACTCTTAAGAGATGCCTCAATAACAAGCGTTGCCAATGATAAGCCGCTTATTATACGATTTCTGCGTGGAAAATGTCCAGCTAATGGTGCCGTTCCCAGGGGGAACTCACTTAAAAGCAATCCTTCTCTTTCAATCTGTTCTGCTAATCTTGCATGTTGTTTCGGATAAATGCAATCGATTCCTGCCCCTAATATTGCAATTGTTTTTCCCATCCCAGACAGACAGCCTTGATGCGCTTGCCCATCGATACCACGCGCAAGTCCACTTACAATTGTAATCGCATGTCCGCCAAGATCACGCGCAAATTCAAATGCAGCTTTAGCCCCTGACGTAGTCGGATGACGCGTGCCAATAATAGCTAACTTAGGGCTATTTAATGCCAGAACATCTCCGCTTGCATAAAGCACCGGTGGTGCATCCGGTATTTCTTTTAAGCATGCAGGATAATCACTATCAACCCATGTCAGTAGCATATGATTAGCGGCTTCTTGCCAGCGTAAATCAGGTATGATTTTGTTTTGATTAATTAATAAAATTTGATTTGCGATACGCTCTGATAAGCCCACTTTGATTAAATCAGATTTTGAGTGCTTAAATACATCTTCAATCATGGGCCATTGAGTCAGTAATTTTTTAATTGTTCGCGGTCCAACGTGTGGCACACGATTAAGTAATAATAACGCTTGTTTTGTATCCATATTTTTAAATTCCATTTTTTTAATCCATTCAGGCTGTTTGCTAACCGCTAATTTCCTATTAACGGGCAAATATTATATAATTAAGCCTTTAAAATTAGCTAGCTTAAAATTTATGGCATTACACCAAATTATTTATCTTCCCGACTCAAGGCTGCGCAATAAAAATTCACGCATCGAAACGTTCGATGCTAAACTCGAAGCACTTATCGAAGATATGTTCGAAACCATGTATCATGCTAAAGGCATTGGCCTTGCAGCCCCACAAATCGGTATTAACTTACAACTCACTGTGATTGATGTAATTGGCGATAAAAGCAATCAATACGTCTTAATTAATCCTGAAATTATCCATACAGATGGTGAAATTAAGCGCGACGAAGGCTGCCTTTCGGTACCGGGTGCTTACGACAGCGTCATACGTGCTGAAACCGTAACCGTACGCGCACAAGACCGAACCGGAAAACCCATTGAAATCACTTCTGATGGTTTACTTGGTCATGCTTTTCAACATGAAATCGATCATCTCAATGGCAAATTATTTGTTGATTATTTATCCCCTATTAAGCGCGCCATGGCGAAGAAAAAACTCGATAAATTTAAACGCCAACAAACAGACTAAATTATAAAATATGACTTCTTTAAATATTGTTTTTGCAGGCACGCCTGCTTTTACCTGTCCTGCTCTCGATGCAATTAATGCTTCAAACCATAAATTACTCGCGCTATACACACAACCTGACAGGCCAAAGGGCCGCGGACGCAGCATACAAGCCTCAGCTGCTAAAACTTGGGCTGTAACACATGATATTCCAGTTTATCAGCCGATTAACTTTAAACAGCAAGCAGCAATAGATGAACTGAAAGCACTTAATCCTGATATCTTAGTTGTGATTGCTTACGGACTCATTTTACCGCCTGAAGTGCTTGAGATTCCGCGTTTAGGCTGCATCAACGTTCATGCGTCTTTATTGCCGTATCATCGTGGTGCTGCCCCCATCCAATATAGTATTTTAAACGCTGATACGACGACAGGTGTCAGCATCATGCAAATGGACGCAGGTATGGATACAGGGCCTGTGTTTAAGACAGCAAGCTGCCCTATTTCACAAACAACCACAACAGGCGAACTCCATGACGTATTAGCCGAACTTGCAGCTCGGCCTTTACTAGAAGTTTTAGATAACTTAGCATCAGCGAATCCAGCTACGCCCTCCCCTCAAAATAATCAGCTCGCAACTTATGCCCCCAAAATCACACCTCAAGATGCTTTAATCAATTGGTCAGAACCAGCAATTACAATAGCTAACAAAATTCGTGCATTTAACCCATTCCCGATTGCACGCACAACAGCTGCTGGTGACATGCTTAAAATTCACAAAGCAATTGCTTTAAATCAATCAGCTAACGCGGCTCCTGGCAGTATTTTAGACATCAATAAAACCGGATTATTTGTTGCAACAGGTGATAATATTTTACAAATAAATACCATCCAGTTTGCCGGCGGCAAAGCAATTGCAGTAAGCGATTGGCTAAATGCCAACAAAAAAACGCTTAATCCTGGATTGATGCTCACATGACATCAAACCTATCAAAGCCATCAAGCGCATCAAAAAAAACCAACGACCGTGCAATAGCGCTTCAAGCACTATTAGAACTCACGGAAAAAAATCATTCGCTTTCTCACCTTAAAACGCAGCTCACTCCTTTTGCGCAAAACTTATGTTTTGGTGTGTGTCGCCATTATTTTGCACTCAACGCCATCACCAATCATTTACTTCAAAAGCCACTTAAAAAACCAAAAGTTCAGCTGGTATTATTATTAGGCTTGTATCAATTAGAAATACTTGCGCTTCCCGAATACGCTGTACTAAATGAAACCGTTGGGTTACTTAATCATAAAAATCTTAGCTGGGCTAAAAGCCTTGTGAATGCTGTTTTAAGACGTTATTGTCGCGAAAAAGAAAGCATTCAAGCCGCACTCTCAAATCAAAATAATTATTTGTATAATTATCCAGATTGGCTATTAAAGCGCATTCAAATCGCATGGCCTAAGCATTGGGAAGCTTTAATTAAAGCAAGCAATCAACATCCACCCATGCACCTGCGTGTGAATGCAAAACAAAGCACGCGCGTGGCTTATTTAGCGCAATTAGAAGCACAAAACATTCAAGCAACTGCCATACCCCATACAACTCATGGCATACAACTCCACACACCTATCGATGTGTATGAATTACCAGGCTTTAAAGCAGGTGATGTATCAATACAAGACGGGGCCGCCCAGCTTGCAGCAAGCTTATTAGATTTAAGACCCAATTTACGCGTGCTCGATGCCTGTGCCGCACCCGGCGGTAAAACGTGTCATATATTAGAAACAGAACCCAAACTTAAAGCTTGTATTGCACTAGACATAGATGCAAAACGCATCAACAGAACAGAAGAAAATTTAACCCGGCTCAATCTTAAAGCAACATGCATCGTAGCTAATGCAGAACAACCCGATACATGGTGGGACGGTGTATTATTTGATAGGATTTTATTAGATGCGCCCTGCTCTGCAACAGGTGTAATTCGGCGTCATCCAGATATTAAATTATTACGTACACAGAAAGAAGTGCAACATATCTTAAAAACTCAAGCTGCATTATTAAAATCATTATGGCCGCAACTCGTACCCGGTGGTATTTTGGTATACGCGACTTGTAGTATTTTACCCGAAGAAAACGAAACGCAAATCGCGCGCTTTATCAAAAAAAATCCAGATTGCACAGCCTCATCAAGAAAATACGCATGGGGCCATGCTACCGGGCATGGTTTACAGATTTTACCCGGTGAGTATGCAATGGATGGCTTTTTTTATAGTGTGCTAACAAAATCTTAAAAAGCAGCTTCCTCCATCTCCTTCTGAGTTAAAGGCGTCACTTTTTGTTTGTCGCACGCACAATTTTGACCTGCATCAGGTGGCATAGGCACGCTTGAAAAATCCGCAGGAAAACAAGCGTCTACATTCCATGCAATGGTCTTAGCGTCTATTTTTTCAGGTAGTAACCAATACTTTTTTGCCTGATATTTAACACCCGCTTCATCTTTCCAAAAAGCAGGCTTAAACGTTGCACGTAAAACAAAGCGTTGTTTCGGTTTCGCTTCAAAAGCTTTCCGTGCCCAAGACTTTCCTTTAGGTATATCAACATGCATCAATATTTTATTGTTTTCATTATCTTCTGCATCAAACACATCAACCTTCACGTTATAGTCTTTCCAACAACTGCCTTTCATCACCGTAATAAAACAAGGAAACGCCATGGCATTAGCAGTCAATAAACTCATGCATAATATTAATCCTAAATCGCTTATTTTTTTAAGCATTCTCATATCCCTGAATCATATATTTTAAATAATATATTATGAAGTATAGCTGATTTTTATTGCTTTTTTATGCATCACACGATAACCTTCTCGCCTTCGGAGAGGTGGCCGAGTGGTTTAAGGCGCACGCCTGGAAAGCGTGTATACGTTCATCCGTATCGAGGGTTCGAATCCCTCTCTCTCCGCCATACCTATGCATCCACTATTTTAATTAATTTTTTAAAATATGCTGGGCTCAAATTATCATCTAAACACCACACCCAACCTAAAACTAATCTCACATAAAACCAATCTTGAATTCTTTGCTCTGATATCTCTAGTAACTCAGCGCATTGCTTAATTCTATTTTGAATCATATTTTTGCAATTTTTATGATTTAATAACTCAGGAATTGGATTAAAAATAAAACTTACGCACTCAAAAGCCGGATCACCGATAAATCCTTTTGGATCAATCACCAACCAATCATCAGCAATATCAGCATCATGATTTTTTAAAATATTCTCATGATGCAAATCACCATGTAATAAAACTTCTTTATCGGCTGTCGCCAACAATTTATCGCGTAAGCCGCATGCTTTATCTAAAATATGGCTTGGCATATCTAAATTTTTATTATCCAATATTTTAAGCACATCAGACAGACAATAAAAATCATGTTGTTTTGGTATTTCGGCCATGTGTAATTTTTTGATTACACGACATAAAATTCTAATTGCCTCGGATTCTTGATTCGGAAAATATTGCTTCAAAGTCGTACCAGGTACTGCGCGCACCATCATCATCAAATCTTGCTGACACACTAAAACATCAGGTGCTCCGTGCGCTGAAAAGGCACGAAGGCATTGCCCTTCTTTGAGTAAGGATTTTTTATCTAAACTTAATTTTAAAATAATCGGTTGAGCACCCTGATAACCACTTAAAACATAATTAAAACTTAAGTTTGAAACAGGTTTAAGCTGACTTAGGCCATATTGTACTGCCAAATCAGTAATAATATCTGGTAATGCTTCTAACCATTGCTTGCCTTTATTTCCAAAAATATTAAGTGTATTTTCTTTGAAATTCATGACAACTTACTAATTATATTATCGATTACAAATTGATAGGCTTCGTCGAAATTCCATTTTAATCCTGTAGGAAGTAATGCATGCATATCTGATTGAAAAGCTTGATGATCGCGTTTTAATTCTAAATTTTTTAAAAACTCATCCCTAGAAAAGTGAAAATCACCATTGGTACAATATTTTTCAAAGATCTCAAAAACGCTGTCTAAATTAATCAAATTATTTTTAGTTACAAACCACAAATCAAAAAGATCTCGGCCTTTTCGCCTTTGATAAAGAGCCCTGAGCTTCGTCGCCATCAATTCATCAAGCTCATACGTAACAATATTTGCTTTGCCGCTCCACCAATCTGATTGCACATTAAATTCTTCTATGCGCAATGGTAATACCTGAAAATGCTCTGTCGTATTAATTTCAATTTTTAGTTTAGCTGGCAATTTATTGATGGCTTCATATTTATATATCAACTTTGCACTCCGTTGAGTAATTTTCCACTTGGGATCACCTTACCACGGGTTTAAGACTTTCCTTATGCTATCAAGCGTCTGGCCAATTGGATCAGCATTTTTTTGAACAAAATCAATATCCTCACTATATCTTGATGGTGGTTTCAAAAATAATTTGTTGAGTGCTGTGCCACCTCGAAAAACTAAAGCTTCACTAATATATGGATCATTATACAAGTCAACTAACGCCCTACTTATTATTAAATCCTGCTCAACTTGAGCGGGTGTTTGCCATTGGACATTCTGTCGCCATCTTTGAATAAAATTTTCTGGTATCATAAATCACTCTCAAAATCAGTATTTTCAACAATTTTCCATTTTTCGCATTTAGGATGTCCGGTTCTTGATATATAAGGTACAAGAGATACAAAAGGACGTTCTGAATCCTTTAAATATTTTGCAAGTTTATCAATTGTTTTTTGTTTTTTCTCTTCATCGTCTAGGACATCAATTTTTTCTAAAATAAACCCCAATCTTTGAATCTGATGGACTTCTCCTAATTTTTCAGCAAGCAGAATTAATTTATTTTCATCGATACTAGGCGCAAGTTCCGATAAAACAGTGGCAATGTGACTAATACCACCCGATTTTTTAGAATATTTAAATAAATCAAGAACAAGCAATTCTGGCGTAGCAACTTTTAAATACCCCGTACTCACAACAAAGTCCTGGGTAGGCAAACCATCTAAAGATTCTTTGTAGACAAGCTCAATGACAACATCACCAAATGCTAAAGAATGTTTTATACGCTTGTTCGTTACGACCTGAAAACGAGCAGGTTTTTGGTGGGTAGCGCCAAAAAATAATCCCGCGCTAAGCAGTCCAACATAATACTCAGCTTTTAAATACTGCATTAGAATAGGGACAAGCTCTTCTGCCGGAATAGAGCCATAGGGTTTATACTCTGGAGGTACAATAACGTATAAACCATTTGCCGGACTTATAATCTTTTTAGCTTTTTTTAATCTATACAAACCTGATCTTGCAGCACTATCAGAGATTTCTAGTTCATTACGGATTTCTTCAGATGTAAAGTGCCGCCTTCCACTAGATCGTAATTTATCAAGATATTCCGAAAACATATAATGTCCTAAAAGTGTCAAAATATGCGACTTATAGAACATGTTAGACTTTTGATTAACTTAAGTCAAACAAATACCCCCCCCCTAACCAACCCCCTTTTTAATTAATTTGAAAATGCGTTTTTTAGAAATATAATCACTGTATTTTGCGTCCCCGCTAAATACCCGCATAAACGCATCAATGGCATGTTTAGAGTTTAACAAAGGCAAAATAATATCTCTTTTTTTCTGCAAAAAATAAGCCAATAGTCTCGCATATTGAAAATCTTTGCCTATATTTTGATGGAAAATTTTATTATATTTTTTAATGCTTTTAAGGTGATTTTTTTTGAACGCTTGGTTTAATACCTCGGCCGCTAAATAACCACTTTTAATCGCAGGCCGAATACCTTCTGCTGTGAGTGGATCGACACACCCTGCAACTTCACCAATTAGAATAATTCTATCATGCACAAGCTTTGAGCGACCGCTATACAATGCAATTGGATGACCATGCTGATGCTTTCTATCTAATGTATCTACATCAAATTGTTTTACATAATTTTTAAGCTGCTGGGGCAAGCCTCTTCCTTTTTTTTGCTTACCTTTAATCAAAGCCCCTACACCGAGTGATAATCCGTCTGATTTTGGAAAGTTCCAAGCATAAAAACTATTGCCTTGATCAAAATTAATTTCAAGTTTGCTATCTAATTTATTTGTATAATGCTCATACTCTATACCTGCAACAACCGTATTTTTTGCAGCAATACCTAAATTTTTAGCCAGCTTTCCACGCGCACCTTCTGCAAGCACAACGATTTTAGATGAAAACTCACCGCGTGATGTTTTTACCAGCACATCTGATTGCCCTGAAAAAACAGTTACTGCTTCAACCTCACAATTAGTATAAACCTCAACCCCTTTTTCAACTGCTTTTTTTAATAAAAAATCATCGAATACCTCTCTGCGAACCATAAGCACATCACTCACATCTGTTTCTGTGCGCGCTTGATTAATCACCATCACCGATTGCTTGCATCGGTAATCAATCACTTCGCTTAAATCAAAATCAAAGTAATTAAATACATCTGGAGATACCCCACCACCACATGTTTTATAGCGCGGGAAAGTCGCTTTATCGACTAATAATATTTTTAAACTAGGATTAAAACGCTTTAAATTATACGCACAGCTGCTGCCAGAGGGACCGGCTCCTACAATCATCACATCAAACATCTTTAAAATATCCTTATTTACTAAAAGTCTAAAAAACAACCAGACTTGTTTTTTTTACCGCTATCCAAAAGATAAGAAAAGATAGCCTATTATCTTTTCTTAGTAAAGTTAACGAAGCGATTTTAGTGCGCTACGACCATCATTTTGATTTATTCTTGTTCACAACTACACTTTAAAGATAACGCCTTTAAATCTGGATAAACTCTTATGAAAAATATTATGAAAAATAAAGACAAGGTATCAATAATGCAATCAACCTTTCGTTACCTTATAAAAGATAAACCTCATGAAATAATAGCTATAGTAGACTCTGCAGTAACTCAGTATTGCACTGATAAAACATCAAACAAGAATCGACACAATATTGAAAAAGATACTCAGTTTGCCAAGGCACTTAATTAAAAAATAGAACGTGGAGATTTTGAAGCGTTATTAAATCTTGTTCAAGGTGCACATAAACAGTTTTACAACCTTAAGCATCAGCGTAAAGGTTCTTTAGCGGATGTTATATTGAAGACTTTCCTAGAAAAAAAGGGGGGCAGCTATAAAGATGTTAAAACAACACCCCGGGAAGTTTTTGAAGAAGAATTAATTCTTTTAAGAGCAGCCAAAATGAAAGAAAACATTGGCGGAATCAGGGGTTCAAACCAGAATTCAAATAATCCGTCGGGGAAGTATTCGGCGTAATGCCCCTACTTGCTCCAGTGATAAAAAGAAGACACCTCCGACCCTAATGGCACTTGACCCTGATGGCACTTGACCCAAACCTATCAAGCACACTTTGATGGAATCGATATGGTGAAATTAGGCCAACTTGCTTTAATTTAACTCATAGCTAAACTTAAAGGTAATTGACTTAAATCGGAGTAAGTTATGCCTGTGTCAAATAAAGAAAGAATTGTAGAACTACAGCTAATCCTTTCTGGTTCGCTGAAAAATCCACTTATTTTAGAAAATCAGGTAGAAAAAGCAGTTGAAGCGTATTGCGGGGCCAAAGAGGCTAAAGAGAAAGGCAAACGACACAATGTTGATAGAGATGTTGATTCTGCTAAAAAACTTGCTCATCAAGTCACAGAACTTCATGATTTTGAAGCTTTACTTAAGTTTGTTCAGGGTAAAGATAGAGAGAAGCGCTCTGTGTTCTTGAAGGGTCCATCTCAAGGTGAAAATTCTTTAATGGACTTTATATTAATAGAAGTACTAAAAGGTTTTGATTATGATCGCGCAGCGCTTAAGGCGACCCCTCGCGAAATTTTTGAACCCGTGTTAATTCAATATTTAAATACCAAAGCAGAAAAATATAATATCAATCTAGAACAGCTAAAAGAACACCTTCCTACCTGGGTACACCTGGAAGATCATAAAAATCTCTTGAAGAATACGGTGTTAAAAGCAATTAGGAGCTATTGCGAGGAAAAAGATCAGCCCGGAAGACATAATATTAAAAGAGATATTGGTATTGCAGAGGCACTTGCTTTAAAAGTAGAAAATAATGATTTTCAAGCATTATTAGATCATGTTCAAGGTAAAGGAAAAGCTTTGGGTTCAAGCCAAAAAGAAAACTCTTTAATGGATTTTATATCAAAAAACTTACTAGAAGAGATACTTCACTCAGCCAAAAATAATCAGAGCGCCGAGGAAGTAAGAGATCACGCTCGAGCTATACTAACTAAAATGACACCCCGGGAAGTTTTGGAGCCTTTACTGATTGGCCTAATACAAGCCGAAAAGGCAGTAGAATTAAAAGAGGGCGTTAGCAATCTAAGGAAAAAATCAGAGGATCTGGGAGCATCGGATTCGGATGAATATTCGATCTGATACTTCCCCACCGCCTACGTGCCGCGGCATCCAACAATTCCGAGGTGTTTTTCATTTCCTAACGCATGGAGAAGAATGATGAAAAAAAAACAGGCTCAACAATGGGTTTCTGAGTGGATGATGAAGGAGAATAATAGGGTTGAGCTAAAGAACTTAGTGGCTTTCGCAACCAAGGAGTATTGTTATTATAAAAAGCATCCCGACCGACACAATATTGATAGAGATATTGGGATTGCCGAGAAACTTAATGCTGAAGTACAAAACGGTAATTTTCAAGCATTATTAAATCATGTTAGGGGTAAAGGGAAACCTTTGGGTCCATCTCAAGGTAAAAATTCTTTAATGGATTTCATGTCAGAAGCTGTACTGGGCAAGGTATTAGATGATGCAGAATTTGAGCAGGATAAAAATATACAGGTTGATATAAAACCCCGGGAAGTTTTAGAACCAGGATTGAAGAATTTAATAGCAGCAATAGCAACCGAAAAGAAAGAAGCAATGAAAGAAGGTATGACAAAAATCCGAGGTGGCAAAGATAATAAGCCTCATGATAAATATAATTTTAATAACTGAATTTAAACTGTGAGATAGTTGAACTGTTCAAAAATAGAAAATGCCTCTGATCCTGATAGCTTACTTCGATCATACCTTTAGAGTAAAATTACACCAACTTGACTTGAATCATATCGCACCTAAGCTTAAGGGTAATAAACTTAAATCGGAGCAAATTATGTCTCTTTCAAACAAACAAAAAATTGAGCACATACACAACATCCTTTTTACTCAGATGAAAAATCAACCTCATGTTATACAAGATGAGCTAAAAGAAGCTGTTACCACGTATTGCAAGGCTAAACAGAAAGGCAAACGGCACAATGTTGGTAGAGATATTGGGATTGCTAAAGAACTTTCTCAGCAAGTAGTAAAGGACGGTGATTTTCAAGCTTTACTTGACTTTGTTCAGGGTAAAGATAGACAAAAACGCTCAGTGTTTTTGAAGGGTCCATCTCAAGGTAAAAATTCTTTAATGGACGTTATGTTGACAAACCTACGGAGCCAACTTGAAGCCTATGGGCTGGCTGATGTTAAGGCAACACCTCGCGAAATTTTTGAACCCGTGTTAATTAAGTATTTACATAACCAAGCAGAAAAAATGTCGGCACTGAAAGAAGGCGTTAGCAGCATAAAAAAAGGAGCAGATAATACAGGAGAACCATCAAGTTCAGATGAATTTTCGATGTAATACTTCCCTACCGCCTACGTGCCGCGGGGAAGTTATCCCTTAACTTAGTGCCATTAGGGTCGGGTTCTAATGGTCTTTATTTAAATTGTGCCTCATTCAGGGTGGATTAAACCTTGATTAAATTGATTTATTTTTAAACACATCCTAAGCTTGAAGATAATAGCCTAGAATGGAGATGGATATGAAAACTCAAAAACAAAAAGAACAACAGTTCGTTTCTGGCTGGATGGAAACTAATCCGGATCAGTTAAAGAATCTAGTGGTTGAGGCAGTTAATCAATATTGTCTTGCTAAAGATATACCGGGACGAAAGCATGCTACAAGAGATATTAATATTGCCAAGGCACTTAGTAGTAAAGTAACACAAGGGGACTTTCAAGCATTCTTAGAGTTTGTTCAAGGTAAAGACAGAGAAAAAAGATCTATGTTTTTAAAAGGTCCAAGTCAAGGTGAAAATTCTTTAATGCATTTTATATCAGAGGCTGTAAGCGAGGAAATATTTGAAGATGGGGCTGATATGACACCCCGAGAACTTTTGGAACCAGGATTGCTTCTGCTAGCAGAAAGGTATAAACCTCAGAGACTAGATACACCAGCAAACCCAATGAAAGCCAAAATGAAAGAGCTCACGGACAAACCGGAAGATTCATCAAAACCAGAGAGTAATTCGGATATGTCGAGCACGCTTTGATGGATGACTCTTTCATCGCGTTACGACAACCTTAATCCAATCAGATTTATTTATTACCAATCAGGCCTATGCTAAAGGTAATGAAGTTAAGTGGAGATGAACAATGAGGAAGCAACCAAAACTAACTGTGCAAGATTTGGTTTCTAATTGGATGGTAAATAGTCGGGATGAGTTGAAAGAAGCTGTTCAAGATGCAGTTGAGGCGTATTGTTTGGAAAAACGAAAAGGCAAACGACACAATGTTGAAAGAGATATTGGGATTGCCGAGAAACTTAATGCTGAAGTACAAAAAGGTAATTTCCAAGCGTTATTAGATCATGTTCAGGGTCGAGAAAAAGCTTTGGGTCCATCTCAAGGTAAAAATTCTTTAATGGACTTCATGTCAGAAGCTGTACTGGATGAAGTATTTGAGAAATACGAGACAGATGCTAATTTTCAGGCTATCGCGAGTAAGATGACACCCCAGGAAATTTTGAAACCCGGATTAATTAACTTAAAGAGTGGGGAAATAAAAGCGGGAATAAAAGAACTGAAGGAAGAATTAGATGGGCTTAATAACACGTCAGAGAATAAGAGCTCTAGCACTGTTAAAAAATAGATTAGCTCTCGATTCCCAACGAGCCACATCAGAATTAATTCAACCAAATTGATTCATACATAATCACACCTATACTTAAAGGTAACGAACTTAAGTGGAGATAAATGATGAACGCAAAAGAGAAATCGGATATTCAATCATGGGTTTCTGAATGGATGGTAAAGGAAAAAAATGATGCGTTTCCGAAACTAGTAGACGACGCAATTAAGCAATATGCCAAAAAAAAGATTTACCAGAAACAGGAAGGCATAATACTGATAGAGATATTATAAATGCTTACGCACTTAAGGCTAAAGTAAAGGAGGGTGATTTTCAAGCATTATTAGATCATGTTAGGGGTAAAGGGAGAGCTTTAGGTCCATCTCAAGGCAAAGACTCTTTAATGGATTTCATATCAACGTTTGTACAAACCGAAGCACTTGGTGAGCAAATTGACCCGAGCGATATGAAACCCCGAGAAATCTTAGAAAATGGATTGAAGGATTTAGTAGCTGTTATAGCAGAGGAGAAAAAAGAGGTTATGAAAGCTGCCGTACAACAAATCAGGGATGAAGAAACTAAAGAGTCTGAGCCTTTTAAGCCTGAGCCTTTTAAGCCTGATGGTATATCGAAATTTTGATACATGAATTAAAGCTGTGATATCAACTGAACTCAGCCGGACTTGTTCCGGCATCACAGCACACACCTAAGACACTTTGCGCTGCAGCATCATCAATGCGAAAATACATACACAAATAAACCGATATCAAGCAATAAGCCCTACTATGCTCAGCGAATCAAATATTATTCAGGCGCTTCAAGCACATTTTCCCGAGCAAATTGGAGACGATGCGGCGTGTATGCCACTCAATCAAACGCAAAGCTATTTAATCAGTAAAGATTTACTCATTGAAGACACGCATTTTAGATTGCGCTATCAAGACGCAAAAAGCCTTGCACATAAAGCGCTGCATGTGAATTTAAGTGATTTGGCCGCGATGGGTGCAACACCACAATTTGTATTACTCGGGCTGTCTATTCCACCGCATTTTGAACCCCAAACGGCTGAATTTTTAGAGGCATTCTCAAAAGCCTGTAAAGATGCATCAGTCATACTCATCGGCGGTGACACCACGCGCTCAAGCAAACAACTCATGCTAAGCATTACAGCAATTGGCATCGCACCCCATACCAATATAAAATACCGAAAGCATGCAAAACCTAATGATTTGCTTATGATTGCCGGCAACATAGGCCATGCGCATTTGGGATTAATCGCTCTAGAACAAAACAAACCCGAGTTACTTAACTATAAAAAAGCATTTTTAAGCCCTACTGCACGCATTCCTGAAGGCATATGGCTTGGCAAGCAAGCAGCTGTTACGAGCATGATGGATACATCCGATGGTTTGTCTATGGATTTAGAGCGCTTATGTCAAGCATCAAAGCTTACTTGTGAAGTCAATTTAGATAAGTTTGAGCCAAATGCTGATTTTCAATCCGCTTGCAAGGCACTCAAGCTATCACCACGCACCGTACAGCTCTCAGGCGGTGAAGATTATGGCTTAATGTTCAGCGTTGAATCTGATGCCTATCAAACACTCACAAAGCAATTTAAACAGCAGTTTAAATACGACCTAAAATGCATCGGAAAAATGAAAGCCGGTCAAACAATAACATGGCTTCAAAATATGCTACCTATCTCACTCAATATAAAGCCTTTTTTACATTTCGAGTAATTGCTGTTCTCTTGCTTCCCGTGTACACTGAAAGTAATTTTTTATTTCAGATTGAATTCAATCAATAACAACAAGAGGAAAACACCTTGACTAAAATTATTGTAGTGACCTCTGGAAAAGGCGGTGTGGGAAAAACCACATCTTCTGCTGCTATTTCATCGGGTCTTGCGATGCGAGGCCATAAAACCGTTGTCGTAGACTTTGATATTGGTCTTCGAAACCTTGATTTAATTATGGGCTGTGAGCGACGCGTGGTTTATGATTTCGTAAATGTCATCAACGGCGATGCCACTTTAAAACAAGCTTTGGTCAAAGACAAACGCCTGCCTAATTTATATGTTTTGCCGGCTTCTCAAACACGTGATAAAGATGCTTTAACGCTAGAAGGCGTTGAACGCACGTTTAAAGAGCTGTCTAAAACCTTTGAATATATTATTTGTGACTCACCTTCAGGCATTGAAGCTGGTGCTTTAATGGCCATGCACTTTGCTGATCATGCCATTGTAGTCACGAACCCTGAAGTCTCTTCTGTACGAGATTCAGACCGCATTTTAGGCATTTTAGCCAGTAAAACCAAACGTGCCATCGATGGTGCAACCCCTATTCAAGAGCATTTGTTACTCACCCGATACGATCCAGAGCGTGTTTCAAACGGCGACATGCTGTCTGTTGAAGATGTCTCAGACATCTTGGCGATTCCATTGATTGGTATTATTCCAGAATCTAAAGCAGTACTTAAAGCCTCAAATACAGGTACACCTGTGGTACTTGATGAAAACAGTGATGCAGGACACGCTTATCAAGATGCCATTGCACGCTTTTTAGGTGAAGAACGCCCTATGCGATTTGTGCATACTGAACGGAAAAATATTTTTCGACGACTCTTCAGTAAAAATTCAGAAGGAGCGATGGCATGAGTATTTTTGATTATCTTCGAAAACGCAATCCGTCGGCCTCTGTTGCCAAAGAGCGTTTGCAGATTATTATTTCTCACGAGCGTGCACAGCGCTCAACGCCTGATTACCTGCCAAAACTACAAGAAGAAATTATTGCGGTGATTTCTAAATATGTCCCGATTGATCCCAATCAAGTCATGGTTAATTTGGATAGACAAAACGATAACAGTGCCGTACTCGAGCTGAATATTACCATGCCTGAAGAAGCACTTTCGGCGCCTAAAGCATCTAATCCTGCTACAGCACAATCACACACGCATTCAAATCCAAATCAAAACAAAAAAAATAGAAAACATCAAAAGCATCAAAAAAACAAAGCTTCTGCATAACAACAAGATACAGGGTCAGGAAAAAGTCAAAACCTGACCCGGGTTCTTGCATAACCTATAAAAGCTAAGTGCGTAAAATATTAACGTTCTGCGTTTCATCTTCTTCTGATACCTTAGCAACGACCCTTTCTATCATAAGAGAACCCGCAGTACGTCCTGTCGTCATAGTAACAACTTGCGCATGCGAATAACCTGCTTTTTTTAGTGTCGGCCAATACTCAACAATGCGTTCAATCGCCTTAGACGCACCTGGATGCCCCGCTATTTCAATGATCTGAGCTAGCGAAAATTGAAATGCTCTCAATTTAGCATTATATTTAATCAGTGCATGAATATTATGAGAACCACCAACGTCGCCTGAAATCATGGAAATCTGCTTGTTATTTAAGCTCATTCTATCCAGTTTGTCCTTGTTATCAACGACTGCCTTAAGATTAAGATAACCTCCTCCATGTCCTACAATTCTACAAATCTCATCCAACTTAAAATCATGCTCCATCAAAAAATTCCACTTTTCAATAATAAACTCAATATTTTTACCCGCACTAGAATTACTTGCGAGCTTAGCAATTTGATCATGACTAAATCCCTTTTGACTTAAATCAACCTTATTTTTAAGTACATCGATGATGTTTTGAGCGCCATCATACTGACCCGAAATTTTTGAAATTTGATCGCAATTAAAATGAAATTTTCTCAGTTCACTCCAACGTTTTAAAAGCATTTGAATATTATTAGCCCCTTTGGGATGGCCTGCTATTTTAGCTATTTCTCTGTTATTAAAGCCTTTTCTTTTTAAACCTGTACTTTTATTAAGCACCACTTTTATGCTTTCCGCACCATGAGAATGACCCGCTATTTTACTCACGTGATCAGCAGTAAAACCTAAAGATTCAAGTGACGCACTGTCTTGAGTAACAATATTCCAAGTTTTGTGCTTCTTAAGTTGATTTATTTGCGACCGACTAAATGTATACGCCGCTCTTGATGATGAATTAAACAGAGATAAGCTTCCAGCACCTACAATTTCAGAATCAGTTGCTGCAGCACTAGCAATCGGCTCTACGTTAAAATGAAGTGTTTTAAACGCTTTTAAGTATTCAAGTAATTTAGACCAATTAGATTTATCATTGATTGAAGCATCGTCTTGCAAAAGCATATTAGAGAAAAAAATCATCAGGCCTTCAAGTGCCTCCTCCTTCTGCTCATCCGTCAACGCTTGATTATCTTGTAATTGAGTTAACGCGAGATTGAATACGTCATGTTGCTCAGGGTTCGCCCAATAATTGATATCATCAGAAGAACTATGCGCTAGAAGCATGTTAATCAGCTCACTATTTCCTGTCTGAAAAGTTGTTAGAATAACGCACAGACCTTTATTATTGATAAGATTTAAGAATATTTCTTTAAAGCTGCTTTTCAAAAGAAAAGTTACCAACTCAATATCTTGGCTTAATATCGCAAAATGCAAAATACCATCATTTTCTTCATCTTGTGTTTCAGCTGAGACAGCTTGCCCTAATAAAGCCTCCATGCATGCTATTTTAATTGCTGTTCTCAAATATTTTGTTTTAGCCATGATTAATAATAAATAAGCTCCCATTGAAATTTGAGACTCCACGTCTGATGAGAGCACTATTTGATTAGAAATAATATTAGAACAAATTAAGGCATTTAAAAAATCTTGTTTTTCATCATCCTGAATTAGCTTATCTTCAAAGAAAGCCATCAATGGACAGGCATTAAATTGATTCCTAATGTTTAAATAGGTCGCTTTAGCTAAGAACAATTCCAACAAATCTTGTTTCGTTT
>JASJHH010000111.1:0-2528 GCA_033791145.1 Legionella sp. | reverse complement strand
CGCTTCTTCAGCATTGATAGGCGCTGCTGTTTTTTTTGCTTTTTGTTTTTTGGTTTTTTCGGGTACATCAGATAAATCAAGTTCACTTGCTTCATGAGCTTCTAGCGATCCTGCTGGTTCTGCAGCAGCTACTGCAGAGATATTGTTCTTCTTTGAAAGCACTTCGGCTTCAAAAGCAATAAAATCTGCTGGATTATCACTTATTTTGTTCGCATATGCAGATTGTGCCAATGAACTCTTTTGTTTAATCATTTCTTTGATTCTAAGTAACCAGTTATCGGGACTATTGTCTTCTGCTGATAATGCCGCTAAAACAAACTCATCTTCATTTGCATGAGCAGAAAGCGCATCAAATAACGCTTGATTTTGATGCGTTCTTGTCTCGCATATCACAAGCTTTTGGCGTGGCCTTGTAAACGCCGTATAAAGTTCATTAAAATACGGTACAAATTCTTCATGCCCCATACCATCTTTCGCTTTAGGTCTATTGGTTGGAGAAACGCGCTTATCACCCAGCTCAGATAAGCGTGTTTTGACTTGCTTAAAAATTGGATGTTCAAACAGCTTGTACGTCACAACCTCGTTGAATTCAAGCCCTTTGATTTGCTCAGGTGTATACACAAGGTGTGTGTTAAATAGATTACGCGCTTCGTCAAGCTTTTCTTCTGATGTCACCACTGCAAATTCAGTGCTTTTTTCAGCATTCAACCATGCATATTTATCTTTATCTTTATCTTTATCTTTATCTAATACTTTAGGATTTAATAGATAAGCGCCGCCTAACGCATTGTTTTTTCCAAGCGCGTTAATCACTGATGTTGCACCTTTTTCGACAACGCCACCGGTTAAATACCCTTGAAACTGACTTAGCTCATTCGCCATCGATGTAACTTGTAAAGAACAACGATGGGTTAACTTTAATTGAATTTCTCGCGACGCATCGATATTGAACGTACTTTTAATATAATCTAACGATGAGCGCATATCATGGATGCGCTGCTTGCTATCCAAGCAAAATATGACTGCACTAGCCTTTGCTAATTGGTCCGCTGCTTTCAGCTGATTATAGCTCCCGTCTTGGGCTTCATCATAAATCACTAAATCAAATATATTCTCCTCTTTCATCACGTAAAAATCAGGATTAATATTGTCGCCTATTGTCGTTTGATAAGATAAAAATGCTTCTAAAACCCATGCACGATGAGATTGATTAACAAATTGAGATTGACTAACAAATAACGACTGACGTATTCCTGATAATGCATGATAAGCTTCTGCTGTATATCCAGAACATATTCGAAACTCTTGATATAACTTATCCGGACTAGGTATAAAGCTTTCTTCAGCACTCGCTTCACTTGTATTTTTGGGGCTGTTTTTTCTGATATCTTTTTCTTTCTTAATATATGTTTTATACCAATTTAAATACGCTGCTTTTCCTTTGAAATTTTCTTTGGATAAACCACTATCCCAAGACACTAAATCAGCATATGAGTAAAAATTTACTTCATGACCCGCATCTTGTGCGCTAATACATTCAGGTGTTGATTCCCAAGCTGTTTTGATTGTATCTACAAGATTCTCTGAGTGCGTCAGATATAAAACACGCGTTTCAGCAGCCTCAGCTGAGCTCGTCAAAGACAATAAGTAATTAGATATATAAATTTGGGCAAGGGCTGATTTTCCTGAACCAGGCGGACCTTTTATCACCGCTGGCAATACAACAGATAATGCCGATACTTGGTCAGTATCTAACTGTATGATTTGACGTTGGCAATAATCTAGTTCCGCGCCCTCTACTTCTATATGATTATTAGATAAATTAAAATCTAAATCAGCTGCTTTAATTTCTTCAAAAACGAGCGCATCACGCGCATATGCTTCTGCATTTTTATCTAGATATTTGTCTAACGCCCCCGAACGCAAAAATTTACTTTTATCATACTCATGATTCGGCAAATGCTCTAAAACCAACAAATAAGCATGCCCATCTATTTTTATCGTGGTAAATAATAAGCGTGATCCACGACTTAATTTCAGTCGAAAAATATCATAGCCTTGTAATTTCTCAATGTTTTTATCAGTATATGTGCCTGTTAATAAAGCATCGATTGCTGATTCTTGCTCTGAACGTAATTCAGCATCGCCTAAAACGCCGCGTAAATGAAAAAAAGAGTGGGGCATGAAAATTGCTCGCAGAAAGTATTCAAAGCACTAGATTGTACATTATTCGAGCATCTGAGTCAATAAATAGAGTTTACTGTATAAGGGCTTTGTTGCAGTCCTCATGAATCAGCAGTGCTACTGGAATAGCAGCGGAGGTACTTCACTTTTATGTTTGCCTTTTTCACGTAATGAGGTGGTGCGTGGCTTATTTAAACCATCACTGGAGGGTGGCTTAGAACTATATTGGCTGTTTTTATTCAAATGTCGTTTTACGAGGTCTTTCAGTTCAGCATTTTTCATGTCGCTATTTGATCATATCTGAATAATTTATCGAGTCTTTTTGTAGCTTGTATGTTATTTAA
>JASJHH010000110.1:0-11650 GCA_033791145.1 Legionella sp. | reverse complement strand
GAAATTCTGTCATTCTCGCGCAGGCGGGCACCCATTCATAAAAGCCAAACCAACAAAAAATTAAGCCAATGAGATGTACATCGCTCAATCAAGTTATTGTTCATTCGAGTCAAGCGAAAAATGGGTTCCCGCCTGCGCGAGAATGACAGATTTCGAGTTAACTTGTTTTATTTTAAATCATCAGTTAATGGAGGATAATTTCTTGATATTTCGTGGGGATCTCTCAGATCGCAACGACTGAGATTGGTTTAAATTCAAGATAAAAGTAAAAACACCTTAACCGAATGCCATTGATTGTCAACACACCCTACACTTTAGAGAATAGAACGCATAGAGAGGTTGTCTAAATTCTTGGTGGCATTATATATCTAAGGTGCGTTGCTTATTCTGTTAACCCCCATCGGGGTCAATAGGATGGCTAGGAATTTTTCGATTTTCGTTCGCCCATTCTCCCAAATCAATGAGTTTACATCGGTCGGAACAAAAAGGTCTAAAAGCGTTTTCATGGTGCCAAGTATTTTGTTTGTTACAGGTGGGGCAAGTAATTTTCTGTTGGTAATTATTCATGATGGTTTTGGTTTTTTATTTGGATACTGGGAGTATGTAGTATAAAACATTGGTTTTCCAATCAGCAACACACCCTAATGGTTTTAAGCCACAAAGCAAGCGGCGGTGCTTTCAAAGCGCCTAAGTGTTAAGGCTTGTTTGTTTTGGGATTAATGTCTGCTCGCTTGCTCTTCTTGTTCCTCACGGGTTGTTTCTAATATTTCTTCGAATTGTTTTTGTGCGTTTGGATTGGAATTTAGTAAACTAATAATACGCACTATTTGGGGAATTCTGTGATGATATTTATCAAATGGAATGCGGTATAGTTCATCGATTGCTTTAATCACGTCAGGGTTATTTCTCACGCTTTTTAATAAGAAATACATGCACTTCACTCGCTCTCAATATAGGACAGGTAAAATGAAGTATAGACAGCTTTTGAGATTTTTCAGGAAAAGCTTTGGAAAAATTGGCTTAATCACACCTGATTCGTGTATAATCCGCGCTTCTTATTAATAATATCAAACAGATGAGAATAATATGTCAACAGAATTAACATTATCGATTATTAAACCAGACGCGATTTCAAAATCAGTGATTGGAAAAATTTACACGCAATTTGAAGAAGCGGGCCTTAATATTGTTGCGGCTAAAATGAAGCAATTATCACGTGAACAAGCCGAAGCATTTTATGCGGTTCATAAAGAACGTCCGTTTTTTAATGATTTGGTGAGCTTCATGATTTCAGGCCCCGTCATGGTGCAAGCATTAGAAGGCGAGAATGCGATTTTAAAGCATCGGGATATTATGGGCGCAACCAATCCTAAAGAAGCCGCACCTGGCACAATTCGTGCAAACTTTGCAGATAGCATTGATGCGAATGCAGTTCATGGTTCTGATGGTGCTGATACAGCAGCTGAAGAAATTGCATTTTTCTTCACAGAAGATGAGCTTTGCCGACGTGGCTAAGACTGACGCTTTAAAAACAAATTTGCTTGATTTAGATGAAAAAGGCCTGCGGGCCTTTTTTGAATCATTGGGTGAAAAACCTTATCGTGCAAAACAACTGATGAAATGGATTCATCAAGAAGGTTGTCTTGATTTTGATGCGATGAGTAATATCAGTAAGGCTTTGCGTGCAAAATTAAGTGAGCAAGCAGAGCTTATCGTGCCAGAAATAACAACATGCCAGACCTCAAGTGATGGCACGCGAAAGTTTTTGATTAAACTTGTCTGTGGCAATTCGATTGAAAGTGTATTTATTCCTGAAGCGAATCGAGGGACACTCTGTGTCTCATCGCAAATAGGATGCGCATTAAATTGCAGTTTTTGTTCAACAGGAAAACAAGGTTTTAATCGAAATTTAACAACAGCTGAAATTATTGGCCAGCTGTGGCTTGTGGTTCATGCGCTAAGGCGTGATGAAGATATGCACGAGCAACGCGTGACCAATGTTGTGATGATGGGCATGGGTGAGCCGCTTTTAAATTTTGATGCCGTGGTTCGGGCCATGAATTTAATGCTGGATGATTGTGCGTATGGTTTGTCTAAACGTCGTGTGACTTTGAGTACATCAGGTATTATTCCTGACATGAAGCGTCTGCGTGAACAAAGCGAGGTATCACTTGCTGTGTCGTTGCATGCACCGAATGACGCATTACGCAATGAACTCGTACCGATTAACAAAAAATATCCATTGGTTGAATTAATGGATGTATGCCGGACTTATTTTGATGATAAACGGGTTGTCACGTTTGAATATGTGATGCTAGCAGGTGTCAATGATACGCTAAAGCATGCAGATGAATTAGTGCGTTTATTACATGATGTGCCAGCAAAAGTGAATTTAATACCGTTTAATCCATTTCCAATGACGCAATATACACGCTCATCACAAAAAACAATTTTTGCGTTTCGAGATAAATTAATTGCAAAAGGGATTAATACAATAACCCGTCGAACACGTGGGGATGATATTGATGCTGCCTGCGGGCAATTAGCAGGGCAAGGTCAAATTAATGATAGAACACGTCGTGCTGAACGGTGGCAAACCCTTCATTTTGAAAAAGCTATATCCAGGTGAAGCGCTTCACGGTTATAATGCCTCACCTCATCTTCTTTTGGAGCATGTAAATGAATACAACGACAATATTAGATCCCGATGAAATTTCTTTAGGCAACAAGCCGGGCGAAAGACTTGCATTACTTCGTGAAAAAAACGGACACAGCATAGAGTATGTAGCCAGTAAACTACATTTGCGTGTTCGCGTGATTGAGCTTTTAGAAACGGATGCTTATCATGAGATGCCAGAACCTGTATTTATTAAAGGCTATCTTCGTGCGTATGCCAATTTATTAGCGGTTGATCCAGCACCACTGCTTGAGATGTTTAATGATGTATACCGTGAAGATGAGTCAGTTTCTGAGCGTACGTTATGGCAGAGCCGCAAACAAACAAATCAAACAGAGCACTGGGTACGCTTAGGAACAGGTTTATTTGCTGTGCTTGTGATTATGGCTGTGTTTGGATGGTGGGTTAAAAACAAAGAAGTAGAAACCTTATTTACTGCACATGTGCGCGCTGCAGATGCAAGTCAACTGGCCTCAGAGACAGATATTCGTTTGACTGATTTATCTAATATGCGATCGTTGTTGTCATCAAAACAAAAATTACCATCTTTGGGGCAGCCGTCGGAGCAAAAAGATGGTTGATAAAATTCAAGCCATTCGTGGCATGAATGATGTTTTGCCTGAGGTGAGTTTTGGCTGGCAAGTTGTAGAGCGTGCGTTTGCTGATTGTGCGACGGCTTATGGCTATCGTGAACTCAGAACGCCTTATCTTGAAAAGACGGCTTTATTTAAGCGTTCAATCGGCGAAGTCACGGATATCGTCGAAAAAGAAATGTATACATTTCCAGATAGAAACAACGACAGCATGAGTTTAAGGCCTGAAGGTACTGCGAGTTGTGTTCGCGCTTGTGTCGAGCATGGATTGCTTCGAGAAGGCATACAAAAGCTTTGGTATATCGGCCCCATGTTTCGCTACGAAAAACCGCAAAAAGGTCGCTATCGTCAATTTCAGCAATTAGGGCTTGAGGTGTTTGGCGTTGCAGGCGTTGGCATTGAGCTTGAAATGATAGCGCTTTCAGTGCGTTTTTGGAGAAACCTGGGTTTAAGCCATACACTGACGTTACACATCAATACGTTAGGTACGATAGAAGAGCGCGCTCACTATCGAGATGTTTTGGTTGCATATTTTAAACAACATGAAGCAGCACTTGATGAAGACAGTAAAAAGCGTTTAACACGTAATCCTTTGCGTATTTTAGACAGTAAAAATCCGGATATGCAGGCATTAATTAACAAAGCGCCGCAATTAATTGATAATTTAACAGATGAAAGTCGTGCGCATTTTAAAGCATTTTGCGACGGACTTGATGCTTTAAATATTACCTATCAAATTAATCCCAGACTCGTGCGAGGCTTGGATTATTATGAGCATACCGTGTTTGAATGGGTGACTGATGAGCTCGGTAGTCAAGCGACAGTATGTGCTGGTGGGCGATTTGATAAATTAGTTGAACAACTCGGTGGAACACCTATCCCTGCTGTTGGATTTGCTATGGGGCTTGAGCGCTTATTATTATTGATGAACGCGCGAGATGTACCAAGTTTGAAAGCGCCTGCTTTAACAGCATATATTATGGTCATGGATGAAAAAGCACAGGCAAGCGCGCTTGCGCTCGCAGAAACCATTCATGATGCTATGCCTGAGTGGCGGTTATTGGTTCATACAACCGGTGGACGGTTTAAAACGCAATTTAAAAAAGCCGATAAAAGTGGAGCGAGGCTTGCTTTGATTTTGGGAGAAGATGAGCTTTTGAATCATACGGTGAGCATCAAAGATTTGCGAGAAAAAAAAGAGCAACAAAGCGCTCCTATTTCTCAAGTTGTAGCCATCATGAAAACCTATTTTGAGACTAATTTATAAAGGAGAAGTTAACGTGTCGATTTATATGACCGAGACGGAACAGTTAGAAGCAATTAAAGATTGGTGGCTGCGTCATCAGCGCTGGATTACAATACTTATATCGTCTGTATTGCTCGTGGTTGCAGGGTATCGGTATTGGATGTGGCATACAGAAAAAATGACCTATCAGGCGTCACAAGCGTATGAGCAACTGATGACAGCGACTTCAAATCAAGAAGGGCAGGCGATTGAGGCCTATGCCAAGGCGCTTATGAAAGATTATCCTAAAACAGTGTATGGCGATGCCGCACGATTAACACTTGCAAAGCACTGGGTTGCTGAAACCAAATGGAAGGATGCAGAAGCTGAACTCGAATATGTTGCATTGTATGCTAGAATGCCCGCACTAAAGCAAGTTGCGCGAATTCGTTTGGCGCGATTATGGATTGCAGAAAAGGCTTATGATAAAGCACTAAATTATTTAGACCAAACCGATAGTGCAACTTATAAGCCATTGATTGATGAATTAAAAGGTGATGTGTATGCGGCAACGGGGCGCATCGATGATGCAAGTACGTTGTATCGAGAAGCTCGTGAAGAGGTGAAGTTGCGTGGCATTGGCAACGTTTTTTTAGACATGAAATCAAATGAACTTGCATTAAATACGCATTAAAATATTTTTAAATAAATTTAAAGAAGAGGTATAAGGCTTTATGGCTCGATGGTTAATATTGTTTTTTTTGGTGGGCTTACAAAGCTGTACAACCATAGATAATTATTGGTTGGGTAAAGATAATACCCCAGTACCGAGCCTGTTAGCACCTATTGCTTCTAAGGCTACTTTTTCGCCTTGTTGGACCGTTTCTTTTGGTAAGACAAAAACAAAAGAAGCGTATCTGCATTTAAAGCCAGCACTGGATGGCCAAACGATTTATGCAGCGACCCCGAATGGTGTGTTAAAAGCAATCAACAAAAAAACCGGGCAGGTCAAGTGGTCAAAACAATTAGATGAGCCATTGGTGAGTGGTCCTGCTGCAAAATTTGGGCGCTTAGTGCTTGCAACCAATAAAGCCGGCATTCTTGTTTTAAGCCAAAAAGATGGTCATCTTCTATGGAAAGCACAAGTTTCAGGGGATGTACTTTCAACGCCACTGATGATTGAAAACCGTGTCATTGTTAAAACAGTGGATGGGAGGCTTTATGCGTTTGATACTCAAACAGGTGCAAAAATTTGGGTTGCCGATCACGGTACTTCATCTTTGGTATTAAAAGCGAGTTCATCTCCTGTTCGTTATAAAAATATGGTGCTTGCTGGGTTTTCAGATGGAAAATTAGACGCGGTTGAACTTGAAACAGGGCACGTTGCTTGGCAGCGTAGTGTTGTTTATGCGAGTGGTTCGAGTGATGTAGAAAAACTAGTTGATATCAGTGCCACACCGATTGTACGTGGAGACGTGGTTTATCTTTCGAGTTATCAAGGCTATACAGTCGCCATGTCATTGCATCAAGGTGATTTCATATGGAGTAAGCTTTTAGCAACGTATAAAAATTTTGCGATTGATGCGACTGCGCTTTATATCGTAGATAGTGATGATGTGCTTTGGGCCGTCGGACGTAGTGATGGACACGTGCAGTGGAAACAAAAAGCGCTTTTGGCGCGCGGTGTTACAGAGCCTGTGTTGATGGGAGAGCGCTTGCTTGTAGGAGATAAAAAGGGAGAGTTACATTTGCTGGATGCAAAACACGGTGATTTTATTGCACGTCATACATTAGGAAGTGCAATTACAGTGGGGCCTCTCGTTGATTCGAATCATATGTATGTGATGACGGCCTCGGGACAACTTCATTGCTTTTTAATTAAAGGCTAGGTGTATTCATGCTTCCAACTATTGTTTTTGTAGGGCGTCCGAATGTCGGAAAATCTACTTTGTTTAATCGTTTAACCCGTACACAAGATGCTTTGGTAGCGGATTTTCCGGGTTTAACCCGTGATAGAAAATATGGAACAGCTGTATTTAACGGTAAGCCTTTTTTAGTGGTTGATACGGGAGGCATTGGCGTTGAAGACTTAGCGGTTGATGCTTTAATGGCGTCTCAATCAGAGCGTGCATTAGAAGAAGCAAGCCATGTCTTTTTTTTGGTGGATGCGAGAACAGGCTTAACAGCAACCGATGAGAAAGTTGCACTACATTTAAGAAAACATGGCAAGAATATTCGATTATTAGTCAATAAAACAGATGGCTTAGAAGAGGCTGTTGTATCTGCCGAATTCCAAGCTTTAGGTTTTTCTCAAGTACATTCTATTTCTGCAACCCATGGCCGGGGTATTCAGCACTTATTACAAGAGGTGACAGCTGATTTTTTACCTGCAGCACCTGATAATCTAGCTGAAGCAGGGGGTGCTATCCGTGTTGCGATTATCGGACGTCCTAATGTGGGTAAATCAACTTTAGTGAATCGCATGCTCGGTGAAGAGCGGATGGTGGTTTATGATATGCCGGGTACGACACGCGATAGTGTTGAAGTACCATTTGAACGCGGCGGACAAGATTATACTTTAGTAGATACAGCAGGCATACGTAGGCGTTCACGGGTTGATGAAAAAATAGAAAAATTTTCAATTATTAAAACCTTAGGTTCTATTCAAGCCGCACATGTGTGTGTGATGCTTGTCGATGCACAAGAAGATCTAACCGACCAAGATTTACATTTAATCGGATTTATTGTTAATGCAGGGCGAGCTCTTGTGGTTGCGGTCAATAAATGGGATGGCCTAGCGTCAGATCATAAAGATCATATTAAAGAAGCGATTTTAAGAAAATTGCAGTTTGCAGAATTTGCGAAATTTCATTTTATTTCCGCACTGCATGGTTCAGGGGTTGGGCCTTTATTTAAAGACATTAACGAAGCGTATCGTTCAGCAATCAAACCGCTTTCAACGCCGGAATTAACACGCATACTACAAGATTTAACAGCAAAACATCCACCACCTCTGGTGCATGGTCGCCGCATTAAATTACGCTATGCACATGCAGGCGGGCATAACCCGCCGTTGATTATTATTCACGGAAATCAAGTAGATGCATTACCTCAGAGTTATCAGCGCTATTTAGTTAAAGCATTTACTACTCGTTTAAAACTAGTAGGAACCCCGCTTAAAGTATTATTTAAAGGGGGAGAGAATCCATTTGAAGCCAAAAAGAATACGCTTACAGGCACAGGCGCACAAGTTAAGCAGCGAAAGCGCATAATGAAATTTGTGAAGAAAAAAAAGCGCTAATAACTTAGGATCATTATGACTTTGAAGGCGATGTACAATGATTTAGCTAAGCAATATGATATGGCAGATCAGTTTGGCTCAATTACAAAGAGCCATGCAGCCGCCATAGCACAAGTTGAGCAATTATTACCTTTGATGCGACCGGATTTTCGAGTCTTGGATTTAGGGGTTGGAGACGGTGCTTTTTTAAAGAAATTACAGCGTGTATTACCTCGTGCTGAATTTACAGGGGTGGATGTTTCAGAGGAAATGCTAAAACGTGCACATGAAGCGCTGGATTTAAAAACGATTGAGTCGAGTGCCACAGAGGTCGAACGTTTTTTACCTGTGCACAGCCAAGATTTAGTGCTTGCACATTTTATTAATGCATATATGCCAATGCCTGCTTTATTTGAATCAGCTCGAAAATTAACAAAAGCAAATGGCTATTTTTCTTTTATCACAACAACCTATGATTCTTTTCCGGTGGCACAGCAATATTTAGCCGATTTTATTGCAGAGGGTAGTTTATTAAGTAGTGTGGTTGGGCATTATTATAAATCCGTATTAAAAAATACAACCGTGGCACCGGGTAAAAAAGAATTATTAGAAGCCTTTGGCGAGTATGATTTTGAAGTATTAGAACATCAGCGGTTTCATATCCCGATTGTATTAAACGATATTGATGCATTGGCTTTGTTTGGTATTGAAGGTACTTGGTTTTTAAATAGCTTATCAATACGTATGCTGCCTAAAAGCTTTTTATTACAGCGATTAAAGCGCTTGTTTGAGCGAATTTTTACTTTTCCGTATCATGATACACATGTAATTGATGTGGTATTAGCTAAAAAGTAAGATGTATAGGATAGGTGCTGTATGAAGTATTTTGTTTTTTTGATTTGTTTTTTTGTGACGCAGCTATTTGCTGCAAGTCATCATCCGAGTGCTTTTTTAGAGACAATTAAAAATTCGCCAGATGAAGGTGAGCAAATTGTGCAGCATTTTTGTGGAACATGTCATGCGACAAAGCCTTTAATTCCTTTAGGTGCGCCTAAGCCAAAGCGTTTGGATGACTGGGCACCAAGATTAAAACAAGGCCTTGATGTATTATTTAAGCATACAAACGAAGGCGTGCGTGCCATGCCACCCAGAGGTGGGTGTTTTGAATGTACAGATGAACAACTGATGCTTGCGATTAAGGCTTTATTGCCTGCTGAGTAATTTCCCACGTCATCCCGATCGCAGCGAGGGATCTCCTGAATGTGGCAGAGTTTTTTAATATAACGAATGAGAACGATTAATTATGAGTATAAATATTGCTTCTGAATTAAACCCAAATATTAAGCTGGTTAATATTACACAACATATCGGTGAAGTTGTTGAACTTCGCGGGTTTGTTTATAAAGTGCGTGTGTTGTCTGAATTTGGTTTTATTTTATTGCAGCACGGCAATGATTTAATTCAGGTGGTTTTTACGGGTGATTTAGCGGCCACAGGTATTAAAGAAAATGGTGCCTTAAAAATTACAGGCACAGTGACAGAAGCTAAAATTAAAGATACGTTTGTGCATCCTAAAACCTGTGAAATTCAACTCACAGATTATGAGATTTTAAGTACACCTGCAGCACCGATGCCAATGGATGTGACCAAGAAAAAGCTTGATGTACATAACGATGTATTATTTGATTATCGCTATTTATCAATGCGGCATCCAATGCAACAAGCGATTTTTAAAATTCAATCAGCACTCGTACAAGGCGTGCGCGCATTTTTAATCGAGCAGCAATTTACAGAAATTCGAACCCCTAAGCTTGTTAAAGAAGGCGCTGAAGGCGGGGCTAATATTTTTTCGTTGGATTACTTTGGTAAACGCGCCTATTTAACGCAATCACCACAGTTCTATAAAGAACTATGTACAGGTGTATTTGAACGTGTGTTTGAAATAGCACCCGTTTTTCGTGCTGAAAAACATCATACCAATCGCCATATCAATGAATATACCTCGATGGATTTAGAGTTTTCTCATATTGATTCGTTTTATGATGTACTTAATTTAGAAGCCAGCATGTTAAAATTTGTATTTGAGTATATTAAGCAAGCTGTTCCTCATCCGCTTAGCATGTGGGGTGTTGAGCTGCCAGTGATAGATACCATTCCTGTGTTGCGCTTTTATGAAGTCAAACAAATCGTAGAATCAGAATACGGCATTAAACCCAAAGACTCGTTTGACTTGGCACCGATTGAAGAGCAAAAAATCTCAGAATATATTAAAGAAAAATATAATTCAGAATTTGTGTTTATTACGCATTATCCGTCAGCCAAGCGACCGTTTTATGCCAAAGATGATCCAGATGAACCTGAATTAACATTGAGCTTTGATTTATTATTCAGAGGCGTTGAAATTACATCAGGTGGGCAAAGAATCCATGATTATGATGAATTAATTGCGAAGATAAAATCGAAAGATATGAATCCAGAAGATTTTGAGTTTTTCTCGAACGCACATAAATATGGCTTACCGCCACATGGTGGGTTAGGTCTGGGGTTAGAGCGTTTAACGCAGAAATTATTAGGCTTAGATAATATTAAACTCGCGACTATGTTCCCACGAGATGCAACACGATTATCACCATAGAATAAAGCTAAGAATAAAGTTAAGAATAAATATATAAAATAAATTGCTAAATATTTTTACAATCCGGCCGATAATTGGTTCAGACAAGAGGAGGATTGTATAGTGAATAAATTAGCAATGATAATACCTATTAGTGTTTTAGCGGCGTCTTGTGCCACATTGGATCGTTCAGTTCCCATCATTGATGATGGGGGGAATACCCATTATACGACGTCTCATACAATGGACCATCGTGGTGCGTATGTCTTTCCAGACAAACGGCGTGCCACAGGCCGAAAAGTATTTATCTTTGATCCCAAAGCAGCAGCTTGGGGTGCTTATGATAAAAGCGGTAATTTAGTTAAAACAGGTGCTGCTTCAGGCGGGAAGGCTTACTGTGAAGATGTTGGCCGTTCTTGCAAAACAGTCACCGGGACTTATCGTGTTTATTCTAAGAAAGGTGAAAACTGTAAATCCAGTAAGTATCCGATTGAGGAAGGTGGTGGAGCACGTATGCCGTATTGTATGCACTTTTACAAAGGCTACTCGATTCACGCAGCGTACGAAGTACCTCAATGGAATACCAGTCATGGGTGTATTCGGGTGTTACCGAGTGCTGCCAAATGGCTCAATGAAGATTTCATGACCGTCGGTACAACCGTGATTGTGAAGCCTTATTAATGACTTAATTTAAATTAAGCAATATTCCAAACCCTATGATATGTTAATTAAAATATCATAGGGTTTTTTTATGGATATTAAAAACAAAAAGCTACGCTATAAGCTCGGTATTTTATGTGTTGTTTTATCTTTTATCAGCCCGTTATTTAGTTTGTTGGTACCATTTTTTGATTTATCTACTGAAACAGCTGTGACTGTGGGCACGATTTTTCTAATAGGCTTGCCTGAAGTTTTTTTTATATTAGGCGCGATTCTAGCAGGGAAAAAAGTGGTGCGATTATTAACTCAAAAAATAAAAGCATGGTTTTTTAGGAAAAAAAATAAAAAATAAAAAATAAAAAATAGTATTATTGAAATTTTTTCGTTATCTTAATAGCTTCTGAATCAAAGAAAAACGTCAATGGAAACTGACATGCAAACAGAAAAAAATAATAGAGCATTAGGGGCTGTTGACATTTGCTCCCCCCGTCGCCTACGTCCCGCGGCTTGTCCGCGGGATCCAGTGATATTTAACGAAGCATAAATTTATTCAGGTAATTTAGACCCATTCAGATGGCCTTTGATTTTTCATTCCAACCAA
>JASJHH010000109.1:0-3167 GCA_033791145.1 Legionella sp. | reverse complement strand
TTTTACTGAATATAGGTTTTGTTAATTTTTGATTTGTTAAGGGTAAAAATCTGTGAATGGACTCAAAAATTAACATAATCATAAGAATATGAACTCTTGCCATATTCAAGGTTATGGCACGAACTGTTGACTTTAGGTTTTGTTAAGGTTACTCAGGGTTATGTGTAACAGTGAGTGTGAGCAACAGCCCTAATAAACTCCAAATTGGCAGGTCCTTTACGTAAAACCGCAATCTTCACGCTGTCAGCTCGACGCTTTTATTAGGTATTCTGCATATTGCTATAGACCTTTTACTGTAAAGGCTTCAGACCAAACAACTCCTTTTGGTGCCATACCAATGCTGGATTACCCAGGTTCTTATGATCAACAACCCGGCCAAGCACCAGGTGTTCCTCCCCAATACTATGGTGGCTATCAACATTGCAGTGCAGCCATGCAGCGGCATCCGCCGGAATCCAGGGCCTTCCAGGTACAGGGGTAAGCGTCTTGATTGAGAAGTGACCAAATTTATCAATTTCATCACCATGGGTACTTCCGAGTTGCGACACAAGATCCTTCTGATATATGGATGCAATAACCACGGTAAAAAATCCTGAAATTTTTATAAGCTCCAGGGTCCGATGGCTTTTAGACAGGGACACCGCAACCAGGGGTTCCTTTTCAGAAACAAACATAGCGGTTGCTGTCATGATGTCATATTGCCGTTCATGGGCAGTACTGATAAAAACTACAGAACAGGGCAACCAGTGTGAAGGGTGACTTGAAGTACTCATGGCATAGGCCTCCATTTTTTAGTTTTGGCACTGTTGTATGAGTTTGTTAGATCTTATCATAACGCTGGAGATGGGACACATGCAGTTTTAAGTGCGTCTATTTCTCAGGCGATTTGTTAAAAGAAATACTTTTAAAATTAAAAACTAGTATGGTGGTCCTTGATTTCTTTATTTCTTCCAAGAAATTCCATTAATGTTCAGGATAGTATAGGCGTAATACTTCGATACTATCTTTTAAAGTTTTTGCGTATTTTACATCAGCGTTTTGTTTAACTTTCATGCCCGCAACAATAACCGCATGATGTTTTGCTAGACGCTCTGCATAATCTTTTTGACTGGGTTTGACCCTTTGTGTCAAAAAATAGTCGTTGATTGTAGAAATAATCTTTTGCGCATGTTGTTCTTTATTCAACACCCAGCGAACCTTTTGGTTTTGAGATTGCGTATCAGTCTTATCCGCTAACACAGCAATTAATTTAGTTGCCATTTCAACGGTAGCCGCATCTTCAAGCATTGATTGGACACGGGCAGCATCGTCATATATTCCACATGGAATTTGGCAATGCGTATGACCTTGTAGTGGCAACAAGAGAATGTATCCGACCAGGGCACAAGCAACGAGCAGCATACTTTTTTTGAAACTGTCCATGATTGATCCTCCTTTTTTAGCATTTTAGATATTAATAAATTTTGATAACACAATCAAAACATAAATATCAGACATACAAGAATATTACAAATAGTAAAATTCATATTAGCAGAAGTAACATTAAATTGTTTCAAGAAAAAACAAGATCAAGAGTATGGCACGAACTGTTGACTTTAAGTTTTGTCAAAGGTACGAATGGTTATGTGTAATACTGGAGCTTTAAGCGCATCAATTCTCGAGCGATTACTCAAGCGCATGGTTAGGTTAATTTTCTTAGAAACTTTATTTTACCTTCAAAAAGTGGGTTCTAAGGCCTAATATAGCTTTATATTAATGCCTTTTAAAAGTAAATACAGTTAGTTATCTTGGTCCGACCTCGTCATTCAATGCGCAAAATTATTTTTGCATAAATTCCCGGATATGCTTAGTAAGCAATCCCGGCTTTTCTATTGTGAACCAGTGTGAGGCATCGGGCACATGAACAATGCGAATGTTTGAAACATATTTTTCTATCCCTATGAGACTATTCGGCATGCGGTATTTTTCCTTTTCACAATAAATAAGCAGTGTAGGCACATCCACATGGAGCTGTTGCGGATCGAGGTCTTCGATTAAGTTGCTGCCTCCCGAATGCCCTTTGTCGTCCGGTGGGCCCTCTTGCGAAGCCCGATAATAATTTAATCCACCGGTAAGAGCGCCGGGTTGTCGCCAGGCTGCCATCCAGTCCTCTGCCGCCGTCTTGCTTAATGCTCCCTTTGCATCTAATGGATCTAATATTTCCGTCCTGAGCCATTCAAAGTCATTTACTGTAAGCAGTCTTTCAGCGTCCGGGCTGCGAAGTTGCAGCATGTACTGGCTGGCTGCCTGCTGTTCAGGATCGGTCTGAAGCACTTTGTCAAACAGTGCCGGGTGTGTTGCATTGATGGTGATAAATTTTTTAACGTATTCGGGATATCGCAATACAAAAGACCAAGCGACCTGCGCACCCCAATCCTGTGCTACGAGAAAGATGTTTTCAGCCCTAAGATGCTTTATCAGCTGGCGAATATCTTCAACAAGATAGCGAATATGATATCTTTTCTGTTCGGTCGGCTTTTCAGTAAGGTTGTAACCACGCATGTCCGGAGCAATACAACGGAAGTCTTTTTGAAATTCTTCGAGATGGTTTTTCCAAACACCCCAATACTCCGGGAACCCGTGCAGGAACAACAGCACCGGTCCGGAACCTGCGGCGGCATAATGCATGCGTATTTCATTTATATCTGCATAGTGATGGGTAATCATACTGATGGCCCTTCTCTCTTAAATTAACGGTTGAAGTCACCGACGGCGGAACGACGTCCGGTGAACTGAATGGTTATAGATTAATTAATTTCATTCATATTCTGAAGAATATGTCTCTCTATATGGATGGGAATAAAGTTCAAAAAGGTTGCCGAATGGATCTTCTAAATAAACCATTTTATATGGTTTTTTATCATCTTCAGGGTGATATCTCATAATGTCCATTCTTACTTTACCTCCATATTGTTCAACTTTATCAATAACACCTTGGAAATCATCTGTTTGTAAGCAAAAATGGAATATGCCGATCTTAGAAAAATCGACATTATGCTTCTCTTCTATTTCTTTCATTTCAAACAGTTCTACTCCGATACCATTTTTAGTCACAAGGTGTGCGATGTTAAACCCTTTGAAGACTGTTCCAAATACTGCAGTACACATTTTACCGATTGCTGTTTCCT
>JASJHH010000108.1:0-19435 GCA_033791145.1 Legionella sp. | reverse complement strand
CTCCTCGCAACGACGGAGATTGGTTGGAATTAACACAGAGATGTGTCCACAGAGTAGGCCCGCGGGAGAAGGGCGTTCTAAATAACTTTTCGTCTAAAGCTATGACCTATTGTCAACTAAAACTTAAGGCTAGTTGTAAGTTCCCGCCTGCGCGAGAATGATAGATTTCTAGTTAACTTGTTTGATTTTAAATCATCAGTTAATGGAGGATTATTTCTTGATATTTCGTGGGGATCTCTCAGCTCGCAACGACTGAGATTGGTTTAAATTCAAGATAAAAGTAAAAACACCTTAACCGAATGCCATTGATTGTCAACACGCCCTAAGCTTACGGGTAAGACTCTTTTATCTGTAAGTTTGTATAACTTCAGGAAAACCTTTGTAAAAGCGCCCTAATAACCAGAGGATAAAAAAAGATCATTTCTTGCTTGTTAGCTTATCCAGAGTGTTTCCTAGTTAAATACAGGTCACACACACAGTTAATAAAATACATAACTTATTCTTTATAAACTATTTTTTTGTTTTATACATGAAAAACACGCCTATAATAACAAGTGTTATTTATATACTTAAATATAATATTTATTAATCATGAGCTCTTAAAACATCAACTACTTGTTTGACAGAGGCATTAAAGTTTCTTATCATGCTCTGCTTTAAAGTATGAAGAGCACTATTCATGAAACGTACATTTCAACCTAGTAATATAAAACGTAAACGTGATCACGGTTTTCGTTCACGTATGGCAACTCGTTCAGGTCGTATGATAATTAGACGTCGACGTGCTAAAGGCCGTAGTCGCTTATCTGCTTAAACATATGGCGTATGGCTTTGATAAAACTCGTCGTTTGTTGATAAAAAAAGATTTTGATGCTGTTTTTAAAAATGCATTACGATTAACAAGCAGTGAATTTACTGTGCTTTTTTGTCGCAATCAATTAGAGCATCCAAGACTTGGATTGGTTTTATCAAAAAAAATGATCAATAAAGCGCATGACAGAAATCGAATAAAACGGATTTTAAGAGAATCTTTTCGACTTCATAGCCATTTACCAGCTGTTGATGTTGTGGTTTTAGCAAGGCCTGCTGTTAACAAGGCCTTGTCGAATCAAATAAACGCTAATTTGGGTAAATTATGGAACGAATTATCCACACAGCACGCCACTTAATCATTTGGCCGATTAAACTTTACCAGTATTTATTCAGCCCCTATTTGGGTTCTTGTTGTCGTTTTTACCCTAGTTGCTCTAATTATACGATACAAGCTGTGCATCGTTATGGTGTTTTTAAAGGCACTTGGCTGGCTATTAAACGGATTGCACGTTGTCACCCTTGGTCTGTTGGAGGATATGATCCCGTATCATCAATTAATTCTGATTCTGATTTTAATTCAACTTATTAATATTAAACTTAAACTTAAAAGAGATGAGTACTATGGATATTAAGCGTATTATTTTAGGGGCAGCACTTGCAATGCTTGCCTATAGTTTATGGACAGCATGGCAAGTTGATTATCCTAGGCCTTTACCGACTACATTATCAACGCATCAAATTCATCAAGATAAAATCAATGAAAAACAAGCGCTTTTGCCTACATTAACAGCAGGCGCCGATAAAAAAAGAATTTATCCTGAAGCCCAAACCACCCAAACAATTCAAGCAAGTCAAAATATTCGAGTTAAGACAGATGTACTTGATCTTGAAGTTGATTTAGCACAAGGTGATGTAATATCTGCTAATTTATTAAATTACGCTAAAAATCAAGCTGAACCAGATGAACCTTTTTCATTGCTCAGTGATAAACAAAATGCACGTTATGTTGCTAATAGTAGCCTGTTGATTGCTAATCAAAGCGGGATTGAGCAAACCAAGCCTGGGTTTAGTACAGAAAAAAGCATGTACACACTTACGCCGAATCAAGATATATTAACCGTTGAATTAATCGGCCAAACGAAAAGTGGTTTAGCGGTTAAAAAAGTATTTACTTTAAAACGCGGTAATTATTTGATTGATGTAAAATATACATTATTGAACCAAAGCAATGCTTTATGGAAGGGGTATTTAAATACACAATTACTGCGTGATACACCGAAAGAGGATAAATCAAGCATATCTCATATTGGTTCATATACAGGTGCCTCTTATTCAAACCCTGGCCACAATCGTTATAAAAAGCTGGCGTTTAAAGAAATGGCTAAAACACCGCTTAATCTTGATGTTGAAGGTGGATGGGTTGCGATGCAACAACGTTATTTTTTAACTGCTTGGATTCCTACTTCAGATTCAAAAGAACGTTTTTATTCGCGAACACTGGATGGTAGTTATGCCATTGGCGCTGTTAGTCAGGCAATCAAATTAGCACCAGGTGCAACTGAAACGGTAGGTTCACAGTTGTATTTAGGACCTGAAATATCGGATGTATTAAAACCCATTGCCCCAAGCCTTGATTTGACGATTGATTACGGTTGGTTATGGTTTATTTCTTCGCTTCTTTTTTCTGTTATGAAGGCGATTCATTCTGTCATTGGTAACTGGGGGTGGTCGATTGTATTGGTCACGGTGCTCGTTAAGCTCGCTTTTTATCGGTTATCAGCCAAAAGTTACCGTTCAATGGCTGGTATGCGACAATTACAACCCAAATTACAGGCATTAAAAGAAAGATATGGCGAGGATAAAGCAAAAATAAGCCAAGCAACCATGGCTTTATATCGTGAAGAAAAAGTGAATCCTTTATCTGGCTGCTTGCCGATGCTTGTTCAATTGCCTATTTTTATGGCTTTATACTGGGTATTAATCGAAAGTGTTGAGCTGCGACAAGCGCCATTTATCTTTTGGATTAAAGATTTAGCATCTCCTGATCCTTATCATGTGCTAACGCTTTTGATGGGCGGTACGATGTTCATACAACAAAAAATGAACCCTGCTCCACCAGATCCAATGCAAGCAAAACTCATGATGTTTTTACCGGTGATGATGACCGCCCTTTTTTGGAACTTCCCATCAGGCTTGGCATTATATTGGACCGTGAATAATACCTTAACGATTTTGCAGCAGTGGTATATCACGCGAAAATTTGGTACAAAAAAAGTTGGAGCAAAATAATTAATGAGCATTGACACGATTGTGGCGTTGGCAACGCCACCAGGTCGTGGTGGCATTGGCATTGTGCGTGTGTCAGGCCCTGATGCTTATGACATTGCAACAAAACTTTCTCGTCGAAATAAACCACTTGAACCACGGATTGCATATCATGTGGATTTTTATACATCTGATGCATCAGATGCTACTTTAATTGATTCAGGCTTATTGCTTTATTTTAAAACCCCCTACTCGTTTACAGGCGAAGATGTGATTGAGTTTCAGGGACATGGTTCACCCGTAATACTTGGCCGTTTAATTTCAGAATGTGTTCTAAGTGGTGCGAGACTAGCTCGTCCTGGTGAATTTTCAGAGCGTGCATTTTTAAATAATAAACTTGATTTAGCACAAGCTGAAGCCATTGCTGATTTAATTCATGCACACTCGGAAACCGCAGCACGTCTTGCTGTTCGTTCGTTGCAAGGTGATTTTTCAAAAAAAATTAATCAAATTTCTGAACAGCTTATTGCACTGCGTTTATATGTTGAAGCAGCGATTGATTTTTCAGATGAAGCGATTGATTTTTTAAGTGATGGAAAAGTAGCTGCTTTATTTCAAATTGTTTTTGATGATTTAAATAAATTAAGAGCAGGTGCAACACAAGGTGCTTTGATTCGTGAAGGAGGTGTGGTTGTGATATCAGGCCCACCTAATGCCGGTAAATCGACATTACTCAATGCATTATCAGGGTATGAAGCAGCAATTGTTCACGATGAAGCAGGCACAACGCGAGATGTGATGCGAGAGCAAATCTTGCTAGATGATATACCCTTGCAACTAATCGATACAGCAGGGCTTCGAGAAAGTGATAATTTTGTTGAACAAGAAGGTGTTCGACGTGCTAAAGACGCGATTCAACGTGCAGATGCAGTATTAATTATGTCTGATATTGCTGAAGAAAATAAAATACAATCTATAGAAAAAAACATTCAAAATTTAATGCCTTCACATGTGCCTGTGATTTATGTATTTAATAAAATTGATAAAATAAAACGTGATGCATCTCGTGATGGATTTAAAGTTTTTTTGTCAGCCAAACAAAAAAAAGGCCTTGGTTTTTTAAAGTCAGCGATTAAAGAAGCTTTGGGCCATCAACCAACAGAAGGTTTGTTTTTAGCACGTAGACGTCATATTGAGGCTTTAAATAAAGCACATGGTTTTTTGGAAGCAGGTAAAAAACAATTGTTTGAACATGCAGCAGGTGAATTGCTTGCAGAAGATTTACGACAAGCGCATGATGCTTTAGGTGAGATTACGGGTCAATTTACAACGGATGATTTATTAGGCCAAATTTTTTCAACGTTTTGCATTGGAAAATAATTAATAAATATTTAGATTAAAAATTAAAACAAGGATGCATGATGATTTACTCTAATATTTTAGAAGTGATTGGACAGACCCCTATTGTAAAAATTAATCGCATTGCATGTGATTTAACATGCGATGTTTATGTGAAATGTGAATTTTTAAATCCCGGTGGTTCTGTCAAAGACCGTATTGGTTTTGAGATGGTAAAAGAAGCTGAAAAACGGGGCGATATTAAACCAGGCGACACCCTTATTGAGCCTACATCAGGTAATACAGGCATAGGTATAGCACTTGCGGGGGCCGTACTTGGGTATCATGTGGTGATTACAATGCCTGAAAAAATGAGCCAAGAAAAACAAATAATATTAGAACGATTAGGTGCAGTTATTCATCGCACACCGACAGAAGCTGCATTTGATTCACCAGACAGCCATATTTCATTGGCAAAAAAACTTCAAAAAGAATTGCCGAATGCACATATTTTAGATCAATACGCCAATTCAGATAATCCGAATGCGCACTATCATGGGACTGCAGAAGAAATTATTGCTGATTTCGGGGACAATTTAGACATGGTTGTGATGGGTGTTGGAACAGGCGGCACGATAACAGGCATTGCAAAACGTCTTAAAGAAGTCAATCCAAAAATAAAAATTATAGGTGTTGATCCCGTAGGCTCTATTTTAGGCGGTGGTGATGAGGTGAAGCCTTATTTGGTTGAAGGTATAGGCTATGATTTTTTCCCGGAAGTTTTGGATAATAATTTAATCGACCGCTATATTAAACTACGAGATGCGGATGCATTTACGATGGCAAGGCGCTTGATTGCGGAAGAAGGCTTATTGGTGGGTGGTTCAAGTGGTGGTGCGATGTGGGCTGCTTTAAATGCGGCTAAAACACTTAAAGCTGGCCAACGATGTTTGGTTGTTTTACCTGATTCAGTTCGAAACTATATGTCTAAATATGTGAATGATTCGTGGATGAAGGCTGAGGGGTTTCTTGATTGATAATTTTTAGCTGCTCTTCATGCTGCACGAGGTAGCTGGCTAAGTTTAAAAGTAATGTTTTTTTACATGACATTTGATTACTAGATACGGGAGGCGTATATGTTTTGTCTGTCAGTGCGCCGGCTATTTTTATAAAGGCCGATTTAACACTCGCCTCCCCTAGCTCATTTAGTTTTTTACGTGCTGCTGTTTCAATAGGGTTCTCAAAAAAACTGTAGCTACTCATAAATACTCATTAAAAATTCGATTTGTTTTAGTATAAAGGAAAAACAACAAAGAAGAAGGACTTGACAAAGTGTTTTTAAATCTAAATAATCTGAGGCATAATCTGTTTTGATTTGGATTTTAAGTTAAGGCAGATTGTTGAGCGTGGATGGACGGCATGTTCGGCATGCGATGATGGATTTTGGCGGTGTTGTTGACAAGAGGGAAAAGAGTCTTGATAATCGTTCTAGTGTACGTTTTCGAATGAGCGATGATCGCGTACCAAAGTTGATGCAACGTGGTGGCTTAATAAACGGAAGCTTATAATAAAAAAGTGGAGAAGCGCATGTTAAATTTGAAAAAAACAGCAGTGGCAGTTCTTGCTCTTAGTAGCAGTGCTGTATTCGCTGGTACAATGGGACCTGTTTGCAGTGCAGTTAATGTAACAGTTCCTTGTGAAAGCACAGCCTGGGATGTAGGTGCTCGTGCTTTGTACTTGCAACCAAGTTATGCTGGTGGTGATTATGGCTACGCAGCAATTAATGATAATGGTCGTTACGTAGAATATAATAAAACTTGGGGTTGGGGCTTCATGATTGAAGGCTCTTACCACTTTGAAACAGGTAGCGACGCAAACCTGAACTGGTACCATTTTGGTAAATCTAACAAGAAAAGCTACACAATCGCAGATGGTAGCGCAGGTGTTGTTGCTCCTGATGGTAGCTTTACAGGTACCTCTAAAACAAACCCTAAATGGGACGCTGTTAATTTAGAGTTTGGTCAGCACGTTGATTTTGGTGAGAAAAAAGATATTCGATTCCACGGTGGTGTTCAATACGCACGGATTGCGAATAACGTGAAACTTGGCGTCACACCATCAACCGAAGCTACTACACCTGCTGGCGTTCTTCCTCCTGGTGCAACGGCTACTTTCCAAAGAAAACCAACATATAATGGCTTCGGTCCTCGCGTTGGTGCGGATATGGGCTATGAGTGGGGTAATGGTTTAGGTGTTTATGCTAATGGTGCTGCAGCTTTACTTGCTGGAAGCAACAAAGTAAGCGCTGTCTTCACCGACACCACAGGGAATAGAATCGCACAAAGCGCTTCTAAACCAACAGTTGCACCTGAACTTGAAGCTAAACTGGGTCTGAAATATGACTATGCAGTTGCTCAAGGTGACTTAACACTTGATGTCGGTTGGATGTGGGTTAACTACTGGAACGTGACACAAACAATCGCTCCAGCTACTACCCCAGTTGAAGGTGACTTCGCTGTCCAAGGTCTTTACTTTGGCCTGAAATGGTTGGGTAACGTCGCTTAATCGCACGATACTTACCAAATTTAAAAGGCCGTCGTTTTCGACGGCCTTTTTTTTGTTTTAAATTTCTTGCTTTAAATTCGCTTTAAATAAATATAGAGAAAATAAATGGATTTTACGTTTAATCAAGAACAAAGCTTACTGCAAAATATGGCAGCCGATTTTGCACAAACAACATTTGAGCCTGAGGCAAGCAGATGGGATGAGACAAATTTTTTTCCAAAAGAAGCCTTACGTGAGGCGGCAAAATTAGGTATGGCGGGCATGGTTGCTCATGAAAACATAGGCGGCTCAGGACTTAAACGCTTAGATGCTGTCTTAGTCCTCGAGCAATTAGCATCAGCTTGTGTGAGTACAACCGCTTATTTATCGATACATAATATGGTTGTTTCTATTTTAGACCAATATGCAGCGCCCCAATTACGTGAAAAATGGGGAAGAAAATTAACTCAAATGGAGGTTTTCGGGAGTTATTGTTTAACAGAACCCGGATCAGGTTCTGATGCGGCAGCCTTAAAAACACGCGCTAAAAAAGAAGGGGATACATATATTCTTAATGGCTCTAAAGCCTTTATTTCAGGGGCTGGCGTAAGTGATTTGTATTTTTGTATGGTACGAACAGGAGATGACTCGCACCATGGTATTAGTTGTATTTTAGTTGAAAAAAATACGCCAGGATTAACTTTTGGAAGCCAGGAAAAAAAAATAGGATGGCATAGTCAGCCAACCGCAATGCTTTTTTTTGAAGACTGCCGAGTACCGATAACAAATCTTATTGGTGAAGAAGGTATGGGATTTAAAATAGCGCTTCAGGCACTCAACGGAGGGCGTGCTAATATTGCAGCTTGTTCACTTGGAGGCGCTTTGGCTTGTCTTCGTTTAACAAAAGCCTACATGCAGGAACGCAAGCAATTTGATAAAGCACTCACAGCGTTTCAAGCCCTTCGGTTTCAATTTTCAGATATGCTCACACGTTTTCAGGCAGCGCGATTAATGGTTTATCGTGCAGCTGAAGCACTGGATGCCAAAACACAAAATGCACCGATGTATGCTGCAATGGCAAAACAGTTTGCGACAGACACAGCCTTTGATATTAGTCATCAGGCGATGCAGTTACATGGCGGCTATGGCTGCTTAAAAGACTATCCAATGGAACGTTTTTTTAGAGACTTACGCATTCATCAAGTCGTCGAAGGCACCAATGAAATCATGCGGGAGATTATTTCAAAATCGGCACTGGATGAAGCGTTTATAATCGAATAATCAAACAAAAAGCAGGAGCTTGTATGTCAGATGTCACACACCAAATAGAAGCAAATATTTTAAACATTACTTTAAATCGGCCAGAAAAATTAAATGCACTGAATGCAGATGTGTTAGATAGCTTAAAAAAACTATTTTTAGATGCAAAATCCAATCCAAAAATACGAGCAGTATTAATTACAGGTGCAGGAAAAGCATTTTGTGCAGGGGCTGATATTCGCAGGTTGGCTGAATGTAATGCAGAAACAGGCTATGCTTTTGCACGTGCAGGGCAAGATGTATTTAGGTTGCTTGAAACCTTGGGCAAGCCGTCTCTGGCAGCGATTAATGGCTATGCATTTGGCGGGGGCTGTGAGCTTGCTATGGCGGCAACGCTCCGTATTGCATCGGACAAAGCGCAGTTTGGTCAGCCAGAAGTAAAACTGGGTGTGTTGCCAGGTTATGGCGGCACACAACGTTTAGCACGATTAGTGGGAAAAGGCCGCGCGTTAGACTTGTGCTTAACGGGACGTACAATTGATGCAAAAACAGCTGAATCATGGGGGTTGGTTAGTGCGGTAGCTTCAGCCGAAACGCTACTTGATGATGCAAAAGCAAAGCTTATGTGTATTTTAGCTGTAGCGCCTTTGGCTGCTAAAGGGGTCATGGAAGTGATTGATACAGGATATGATTTATCGTTATCTGATGCTTTTGAACTTGAAGCGTTGCACTTTTCAAAAGTGTGTACAACGCATGATAAACAAGAAGGGGTGTCAGCGTTTCTTGAAAAGCGCCCAGCTATATTTAAAGGAGAATAAGTATGAGCGCTACTACTGATACCAACGACATTTTATTTTCTGTTCAACATCATATCGGACTAATAACATTAAACAGACCTAACGCATTGAATGCATTAAGTTTTTCTATGTTTAAAGCCTTGTTTGAACAATTACAGGCTTGGCAACACGATGATAATATTCATGCTGTCGTGATTCAGGCGGTACCAGGACGTGCTTTTTGTGCCGGGGGTGATGTCCGGTGGGTGTATGAGGTTGGACAGGAGGACCCATTAACACCACTCGCGTTATTTAAGCATGAGTATCGGTTAAATCGTTTAATTTCAGAGCTTGGCAAACCTTATATTGCCTTAATGGATGGGGTAACGATTGGGGGTGGCGTTGGAATTACGTTACATGGTTCACATCGGGTTGCGAGTGAAAAATTTGCATTTAGCATGCCTGAGGCAAGTATTGGTTTTTTCCCCGACATCGGTTCTAGTCATTTATTATCGGCGTGCCCGGGTGGATTTGGTTTGTATTTAGGCTTAACCGGACAGCGTGTGAATGCCGCTGATTCAAAAGCATTTGGATTTGTGGACTATACCGTACCCAGTACAGCTTTTTCTAATATATTAGGTGATTTATTTTCTGCTGATTTATCGATAGCAGCAGAGGAAAAAGTATCTGATTGCATACAGAAATATCAAGAAAAAATGCCTGCAGGTTTTAGTGCGAGCGAGATAAATGCGGTATCTCAATATTTTGAAAATAAAGCTGTATTGCGAGATGTATTCGAAGCTTTAGAGCAAGATGGGAGCGAGTGGGCGTCTGAAACACAAGCGATATTGCAAGAGCAATCGCCACTTAGTCTTCATATAGCGTTTGAGCAATTAAGGCGTGCAAAAGGCATGAATTTAGCCGATTGTTTGGCTATGGATTATGGTTTAGCATATTACTTTCTCAATGGGCGTGATTTTTATGAAGGTGTGCGTGCGCGTTTAGTTGATAAAGACAAGGCACCTCAATGGCAGCCTGCGACATTAGATGCAGTTTTAGATAGTGAAGTTACGTGTTATTTTGAAAAGCCGGCAGAGGTTGCTTCATTGTGGTAAGATAAAGTCATTTTTTTGCGTGGAGTCGTTTGGATATGGCAGTTAAATCTGATCAGTGGATTGAGAAAATGGCGCTCGAGCACGGTATGATTACACCGTTTGAGCAAGGGCAGGTCCGTGAAAATGAGCAGGGCCGTATTATTTCATATGGTGTCTCTAGCTATGGTTACGATGTGCGCTGCGCGAATGAATTTAAAATATTCACGAATATTAATTCGGCAGTGGTTGATCCTAAATCATTTGATGAAAGCAGTTTTGTTGATGTAACCTCGGATGTTTGCATTAGTCCACCGAATTCATTGGCGCTTGCACGTACAGTTGAATATTTTCGTATTCCAAGAGATGTCTTAACGATTTGTTTAGGCAAATCAACGTACGCACGCTGCGGAATTATTGTCAATGTTACCCCGCTTGAACCTGAGTGGGAAGGTCATGTGACCTTGGAATTTTCAAATACAACACCACTTCCTGCAAAAATTTATGCGAATGAAGGGGTCGCACAAATGGTGTTTTTAGGGGCCGATGAAGTTTGCTCGGTTTCTTATAAAGACAGAGCAGGGAAATACCAAAAACAAACAGGGGTTACTTTACCGAAAACTTAATCTTTATTCGTCGTCTTGAATCGGGTGCGTGTTACAAGAAGCTATGACACGCGCACGTAATTCTTTTCCTGGTTTGAAGTGCGGTGTATGTTTAGCTTCAGTGATTACTTTTTCGCCTGTTTTGGGGTTGTGTGCGTTGCGTGGCGGACGATAGCGGAGTGAAAAACTACCAAATCCTCTAATTTCAATGCGTTCGCCGCTTGTTAGGGCATTCGCCATTTCATTAATAATCAAATTAACACCGTTCATGATGCGTTTTTCTGGTAAGTGCGTCATGTCTGCGGCAAGGTTTGCGATAAGCTCTGATTTAATCATACTTACCTAGACCATTTAGATTAGATTCTTTTCATCTTACGTGATACGGGGTAATTTGAAAAGAATTGATTTAATTTTATATGATTTTATTTTTTTACTTGGTTTATCTCTTGGTTTATCTCTTGGTCTTTCGGTTTTAGCTCATTCAACGATGCTTTAAAATGTAATGTATTTTTTTGGGGGGCTTCAGAATATGCTTGCATCGCATCACTTAGAGATTGAGAGGTTTTCGGATTTTCTTTGATGACCTTTTTGATAGTATTTAAGTCATGTTCATCTGTTTTTTCCAGAACATCTTTAAATAACGCTTTCTTGCTTTCTTCAGGCATTAATTGCATTATTTCAAAGAGCGGAAGAATCGCTTCAGGGTTATTTTTGATTGCGATTAAGAGCGCATTTATCTCAACCATCTTTCCGGCTTCTATTTCACCCCCTATTGTTTTTGTCATGACTTCTATAGCAATTTTTTCTTGGAATGCTTTAGGCTGATATTTTATAAATTGAAGTAAGGGAGGGATAGCCTCGAAATAGTCTATTTGGGCAGCAATGATAAAAATGTTTGCTCCAGACGCTTCGTGTGTTTTTATTAAAAGGTTTTCTAAGATGACTTCTTTAATAGCTTTAGGAAGTGATTGTATCGCGTTATACAGCGGTTCAATTGCCTCTGGATTTTTGAGTATCGCAATCATGAGGATATTTAGGTCATCTTCATTTGTTTGTGTAAAGATAGTTTCTAGGGCCTCTTTTTTGTAAATTTCTGGCAATGAACTTGCCTTTTTACACAGCGCCTGAATGGCTTCGGGCTCTTTTTCAACAGCAGTTAAAAAGTCCTTTTTCCCATACCTATTTTCGTTTAATTGTTGGACTAGATAAAGTTGGTATTGATGTAATTGATTCACTTGCGCTTCGATTTCAACTGATTTCCCGCTTCCTTGATAGCCTCGAACGTCTTCAATGGCTTGCTTTACCATCGGTGTACAATCAAAAAGACCCGGGTTTTCTGCATGGTGACCAAGCTTAATGTCTGAGGTTTTATCTTCATTGATTAATGGTTTTTTCAGGGATGCAGCTATCATTAATTCTTTTAATTTAAGTGCTGCCAACACCGTACCTGTACGTCCAAATCCTTCTCCACAGTAGATAACCACTTTTTCGCCAGGGGTAGAAACACCAGACTTGATGCGATGATAAATTGCTTCAAATTGGTCGATACTTGGTGACATAAAATCTTTTACCTTTTGTTCAATATATTCTATAGGAGTATCGCAATTTTCAGCGAGCGCCTTGATTTCATCACTGGGCTGTAGGCTAATAATGGTCGTGTACTTATTATCAGATAAAAATTGGATGCCCTCGGCAGCGTTTGCATCACCGAAGTCTGGCCTTGCCATGCCTGCAATTTTAGTGTTTTTATCAGCTATTTTAAAATCAATTTCTCGGTAATTTTCGGGCATAATGACTCCTAACCCACCTTATTTGCTTTGTTTTGTTTTAAATTATAGATTATTTAAAACAAAACGCTTTTCTAAAATAAGGCGATAATCATGCAAATAAAAAAACTGCTTTGGATTTTGATTTGTTTACCGTTGATGGTTCATGCAACAATACGGGACAATGTGCGTGGAACACGTTATTGTGAAATTATTGCCTCTGATGGCTGGCTTAGATGTGCGGTTTATACCACGGAAGGCGTGAATAACTGCCCCTCTAGCGCATGGAAAACACTTACAAAAAAAGATGTAAAAGAAGCAACAGGTGCTGCAAAAGTGATTTTACAAGGTCCACGTTATTGGACTATGGATAAAATACAAACCACACCGTTGATTCAAGTTGAAAGAAAAAAGTTTAAAACGCTTAAGACAAGAAAAATAGCGTATGTGCAAATTGCTTTGTCAGATTTACTTCATGGCAGAAAGCCATATCATCAGCATAAGATTGATTTAAATAATACGTTTACTTATGAAGCCGGAAAGCCAGTGTATGAATTAATTGATTCAAAAGGTCATGTTTATGTGATGCAATCTTATAGTCTTGATAAAACAAGACAAACAGAGCGTAGTTTATTAACATTGGGATCTAAATTGCGATTACCTAAAGGCTGGCAATTTAAAACAGGTGTTTTAAATAAAAATATGGCACTTAAAACAGTGAACAATAAGGCTGTGGTGCTTCATGATGATTTGATGAATCGTTATCAGTTGAGCACACATGATTTTTTAAAGTAATTGATAAAAGTAGAGATTTAAATGCAACAGATTAGCATAACCCGTCCAGATGATTGGCATGTTCACTTTAGAGAAGGGCTCGTGCTTGAACATACCGTGCCGGCAACAGCACGGTATTTTGGACGTGCGCTCGCGATGCCTAATTTAGCGCATCCTCTTACGTCAGTTGATGCCTTATTGGCGTATCAAGCACGTATTATCAAAGCGGCATCAGGTTACCCTGATTTTAAGCCTTATTTAACATTCTACTTAAACGAAGCTGTTTTACCCGAAACGCTTATTGCTGCCAAAAAGCATACGTTTATTTTAGGCGGAAAACTCTATCCTGCAGGGGTTACCACTAATTCAGCAGAAGGTGCGCGTTCTATTCGTGCTTTGTATCCTTTATTTGAAGTGATGCAAACAAATGATCTTGTATTGCAAATTCATGGGGAAGTAATCAAAGGGGATATTTTTGAGCGCGAAGCTTTATTTCTTGAGAAGCATTTAAAGCACATCATGTATGACTTTCCTAAACTTCGCATTGTACTCGAACATATTTCAACAAAAGCAGCTGTTGAGTTTGTTAAAGCAGCTCCGAAAACGCTTGCAGCGACGATTACGCCACATCATTTACTATATGATCGTAATCAATTATTAGCAGGAGGTATTCGGCCGCATTATTACTGCCTACCTATTTTAAAGCATGTGCGTGATAAAGAGGCTTTGCAGGTTGCCGCGACAAGCGGTAATCCTAAATTTTTTGCAGGAACAGACAGTGCACCGCATGGGAAAAATCAAAAAGAATGTGCATCCGGTTGTGCGGGTATTTATTCGGCACCGTTTGCTTTATCCATGTATGCTGAGGTCTTTGAAAGTATGTGCGCTTTAGATAAGCTAGATCAATTTTTAGGGCAATATGGTGCTGATTTTTATCAATTGCCTGTGTCTCAAGAGCGAATAACGCTCGTACGGGAACCCATTCAGATTCCAGAGCAATTTAATCTTGGACAAATACAGGTTGTGCCGGTGCATGCCGGGGGTGCGTTTGCTTGGAGTGTTCAATGAATAAAAGGTTTCGTGGATTTATGCCCGTGGTTGTTGATGTTGAAACTGGGGGACTTGAAGCAAGCACACATGCGTTGCTTGAAATGTGCGTGGTTTTGTTGGATTTAAAAAAAACAGGTCAATTTACTCCTGGCACTTCATGTTCTGAGCATATTCTGCCATTTGAAGGCGCATTGCTTGATGAAAAGTCACTGGAATTTAATGGAATAGACCCTTTTCAGCCTTTGCGTTTAGCGCTCAGTGAACGAGAGGCACTCACGCGGTTGTTTGATCCCATTTGGCAAGCATTGCGTGAGAGCAAATGCCAACGTGCAGTGTTAGTTGGGCATAACGCGTGGTTTGATTTATCGTTTGTAAATGCTGCAGCAGCAAGAACAGGGGTTAAATCGCCCTTTCATCGGTTTACGTGTTTTGATACAGCAACGCTTGCAGGTGTGCATTACGGACAGACAGTGCTTGCAAAAGCCATGCATGTGGCCGGGATTGCTTTTGATGCAAATGAAGCGCACTCAGCCATTTATGATGCAGAAAAAACGGCTGCCTTGTTTTGTAAAATAATCAATACTTGGCAGCCGCCGCAATAGCGTTTAAATTTTTAGCTTTATAGTGCTTCGCTGTGCTCTGCTAAGTAATTTGCAACACCTTCAGGAGATGCATTCATACCGCTGTCTCCTTTTTTCCAACCAGCAGGACAGACTTCGCCATTGGCTTCAAAAAACTGAACTGCATCAATAATACGAAGTAACTCATCTACGTTGCGACCAATCGGTAAGTCATTTACAATTTGTGAACGTACAATGCCTTTATCATCAATAATAAATGCGCCTCGTAGAGCCACACCCGCATCAGGGTGTTCAACGCCATAAGCCTTACAAACTGCATGGTTCATGTCAGCTGCCATTGTATACTGAACGGGTCCAATACCACCTTGATCAATCGCTGTGTTGCGATAAGCATTATGTGAAAAATGTGAATCAATAGAAACGGCTATCACTTCAACACCACGGTCTGTAAATTCTTTAATACGGTGATCAAGTGCAATTAGCTCAGACGGGCATACAAACGTAAAATTAAGTGGGTAGAAAAAAATCAAACCATACTTACCTTTTAGCTGTGTATGTAAGTTAAATGCATCAACAATTTCACCCGAACCTAGTACGGCGGGCACAGTGAAATCCGGGGCTTTTCGGGTCACTAAAATACTCATATTATTCTCCAATCGATTTATAATTAATTATTTTTTAGCTGCTTGAAGCAAAGACTTGAGTTCGTCTTGATCATGCATGTCAATGATAATATCAGAGCCACCAATCAACTCACCGTTGACATAAAGCTGGGGGAAGGTAGGCCAGTTGGCGTATTGTGGCAAGGTTTGTCGGATGTCAGGGTTTGCTAAGACATCGACCGTTGCAAATTGAACATCACACGCGTCAATGCATTGCACTGCACGAGATGAGAAGCCACATTGTGGAAATTTAGGGGTTCCTTTCATATATAAAAGAATCGCATTGTCGGCAATTTGTTGTTTGATTTTATCTAAAGTATCCATGAAAACACCTGTATTAAGCTGAAATTAGAGGTGCCTAATTATCGATTAAATTGCCTGCTTATGCAACCGAAATTTTGTAGGAGATATTATAATTAATGTCCACTATCAGGATCAATCGCGCTGAATAGTTCAGCATTATCGGAATAATCAATGGCAACATCGATTAAGACGGGCTGATTCGCAGCAACGGCTTCTTGGTAAATGCGCTTAAAGTCTTTGGGATCATTTAACTCAAAGCCAACAGCGCCAAAAGCTTTGGCAAAATCAGGGATATGAATCCGTCCAAGTGCAACCCCACTTTGACGGTTATATTTCATGCGTTCTTGTTCTAATACCATGTTATAGGTGCCATCACGCCAAATAAAGTGCACAAATTTTAATTTTTCACGCACCGCTGTTTCAAGTTCCATGGCACTAAATAAAAATCCGCCATCACCGGACATAGAGATTATTTGACCATGCGTTTTAGCATAATGACATGCAATCGCCCAAGGGAGTGCAACCCCTAAGGTTTGTTGGCCGTTGCTAAATAATAATTGATGCGGTCTATACGATAAAAAATAACGTGCCATCCACATATAAATACTACCGATATCGCAACAAATAGTCGTATCATCATCAATCACTTGTTGTAGTTCATAGATAAATCGCAAAGGATGAATCGGGCTGTTATGGTATTGCTTGCCGGATGCTATTTTATCAAACAAATCTTGTTGAGCGGCTCTAATTTCTTGTTGTTTTTGAATGGGTTTGGGCGCGTTTAAAAGCGGTTGAAGCAAAGTAAGATTGCTTGCGATATCGCCTAATAACTCACAAACAGGATGATAGGTGCTATCGAGTTGACTCGCCCTATAATCAAGGTGAATAATTTGCTTATTATTTTTTGCATTCCATATTTCAGAGTCATACTCAACGGCATTAAAGCCAATAGTTAAAACAACATCGGCTACGTCAAGTATTTGGTCTCCCGGCTGATTTTTGAAGAGCCCGACGCGACCAATAAAACAATTGAGTTCATCATGAGAAATAACGCCAGCGGCTTGATAAGTGCTGACAACCGCGAACGGAGTATTTTTAAGAAGCGCACGTATCGCTTTTGTATTATTAACGCGACTGGCCTCCATGCCCAATAAAAAAACAGGCTGTTTGGCGTTGTTTATTAAATTAGCAGCGTGTTGAAGTGTTGTTTTAGAGGCTGCGCCATACTCAGTTGGTGTTAAAGCGGGAAGTGGCTGATGTGCTGAGCGTGCTTGATTCACATCTTGTGGTAGGCTGATAAAACTTGCACCTCTTTGAGGACTGCATGCTATACGAAATGCATTGGCAATGACTTCAGGTATATTATCTACAGATGTAATTTCAACACTTGTTTTTGTAACTGCTTCCATGAGTTTAACGTTATCCACACCTTGGTGTGTGGGCTTTAAATGCATTGATTGCGGCACATTGCCACCAATAGCAACAATGGGGTCGCCTTCTGTTGTTGCAGTGAGTAAGCCGGTCGTCAAATTTCCAACACCAGGACCTGATGTCACCAACACCACGCCGGGTTTGCCCGTAAGTCTGCCATAAGCGCCGGCGATGAAGGCAGCATTTTGCTCATGTCTGCAGGTAATAAGCTTGATGCTTGAATCAAGCAAAGCATCAAACACGGCATCAATTTTGGCACCAGGAATACCAAATATATACGCAACGCCTTCGGCTTCTAAGCATTGAACGAGTAGCTGTGCACCGGTTTGTTTTGACATGAAAAATCCCTTGTGATTAATTATTCAATTTTTTTAAGTGCTGAAGTAATATCAATATTAGAATTAAGTAAAGCCTTATCAAACTCGGGTGTATTGGGTAGCAACATATGAAATTCGCGAATAGAACTTATCATGACGCGAGCAGATGTAATGGCCAAATCAAACACATGCCCACCGATTTTTCGCGCTTTATTTATATAGTGATAATGAAACCCAGGAATTGTAATAGCAGCGCTGTAAGCTGGACAATAAGAACCAACCAGTGTGCCACTTGATGGCGCTAATTCAAATGTATGTTGAATTGTCGGGAGAATCTCTGCAAGTGGCTGATGAGGGGGTGTTTGACAGTCTTCGCTGCGGAGCTTAATCCAACTTAATTCGGCATCAATACGAATCATATAAAAAATATTTTTTGTAGGAAGCTTGCTATCAAGTAATGCATTTAAACTAGCTATATCTAAAACATGATTGATTTCAAAAGCAAAATCTTCTTTAAAGTCACTGACAAGTGCAAAAGGCGTACAATCATCAGGAGAAACAATTTGTGCAGCGCCATCAGAAGATATTTTATAAAAATTACCATCTAAGGCAACCATTTCACCCCCTAAGGCATTCATCACACCCAATCCAAAATTACCTTTTTTTGCGAGCGTTTTAAAATTTACAGCACTTTCATAAACGCCCTGTAAAAATGCAGTTAAAGCTCCAACCTGGAATAATTCACTCATTTTTTATCCTTTGATAAGCAAACATAATGCGCCTAGTGTGCAAGTTAAGTTGGTGATAAATATGGTCATATTAAGCCCACGCGTTTCGCTTTTATCTGTCCAAAATGCATGAAAAATAAAAATAGCTGCCAGCGTAAACGGGATAAGTAATAATGCGGCGAACTGAATATAAATATTAAGCATTAAAGCAATACCAGCAATGCTTTCTAATATAATGCCGAATGTTAGCGTGAGCGCAGGCAACGGAATATTTTTATCTGCCATGACATCTCGTGTTGCACGCCAATGACAAGCATTCCAAATGCCAAAAAAAACAAAATAGGCGCCGATTAAAAAAGGCCCAAATGCAGCAAATACGCTCATATTAAAATCCTTTGATTAATAGCTTTAATTCATATCTATAAGCGTAGCAAAAAAGCAGCATATTTAAAGCGAATATCTGTAGAGATCTTGTCTTATAATCTTGATACACTACAGGCAGATTTAAATACAATAAAAACAACGCCTGTATTGAGGAGAAAACCATGACGTTTACCCTACCTGCTTTGCCTTATGCAATGGATGCATTAGCCCCGCATATGTCAAAAGAAACCCTTGAGTATCATTACGGAAAGCATCATCAAACCTATGTAACAAACTTAAATAATTTAGTGCCCGATACAGAATTTTCTGGCATGACACTTGAAGAAATAATCAAACAAGCATCCGGTGGTATTTTTAATAACGCGGCGCAAGTTTGGAATCATAGTTTTTTTTGGCAGTGCCTAACCCCTGAAAATTATGCAGAACCAAGAGGTGCATTGCTTGAAGCGATTCATGCAGCGTTTGGATCATTTGCTGATTTTAAAGCGCAGTTTACAGAGACAGCGATTAAAACCTTTGGTTCGGGTTGGGCGTGGCTGGTTCAAGATGATGAGGGCAAGTTGCGTATCATGAGCACAAGCAATGCAGAAAACCCGATGACATCAGGATTAAAACCGCTTTTAACCTGTGATGTATGGGAGCATGCGTATTATATCGATACACGAAATGATCGTGGGCAATACGTCGATCACTTCCTTGATATGTTGAACTGGGATTTTGTTATGCGATGCTTCACCGGCCAAATGG
>JASJHH010000107.1:0-10835 GCA_033791145.1 Legionella sp. | reverse complement strand
CAGTTCAGTAATTTCAGCCAAAAGCGTTGATATGATTTGTTCAGCATTTTTCATGCAGCTATTTGATCATATCTAAATAATTTATCAAGTCTTTTTTGTATTATTTAAATTGTGCCACATTCAGGAGATCCCTCGCTGCGCACGGGATGACGTGGGGAGTTACGAAAGGTGTATACAGTGCAATATATAAGCATGTGATTTCCGCCAGTCTTCCAGAGCTATTTTTTTTTTGTTGAAGCTATCGGTATATAAGATATTGGATTTTTTGAATAAAGATAGATCTCGAATGAGTTTTGATGGATTGTCTGAGGCTAAAGTTTCTTGGGCTGATGAGAATACGATGTAATCAAATAAAACAGGTAACAAATTATTTAATTCAGGTTCATCCATAGCTGCATCTTTTGTAAATAAATAGGCTGTTTCAAAAGTGGCAGTAGCCGCTGTGAAATTTTGTAATTTTAAATAAACCAGTCCTGTATTTTTTAATAAGTGGCTTTTTAGCCAATCAGATTCAGCTAATACTTCTGACTGATTAAACAGCTGAAATGCTTGTTCATAGTGATTTTCTTCATGTTTTCGGACACCTAAAGCATAAAAAGCAATGGCTTTGTGTTCGTTTGATGTGCTCTCTTTCGCTTCTTCAGCGGAAAATATGAGATCTGCATATTTTTTAACTTTGTTCCAATTGCAAATTTCTAGATAAATCAGTGCTAAATTAGCCAGCTCGGCTGCTGTTAAGCTATTTTCTGGTTTGGTTACTAATAATTGCTTGGCTTTTTTTAGGTGATAGGTAATGAACGGTTGTAATCCAAAATTAGTGGAGATTTCGCGAGGGTTAAATGGCATTTTTCAATCTGTGAAAAGTCAACTTTAAACTAGGGGCAGTAATGGCTCCCCGGGACGGGCTCGAACCGCCGACCTAATGATTAACAGTCATCCGCTCTACCAACTGAGCTACCGGGGAATACTTGAGCGGGAATCTTAAATGGATTCTCGCCATTTTTCAAGGGGTTTTAGTGAAAAAACTAGACAGTCATAAATTCTTCTAAGCGATTCATGGCATCAACGAGTACTTTTATATCCGTTGCAAACGAAAGACGAATGCATCCAGGGGTTCCAAAAGCACTGCCTGGCACGAGTGCGACCCCTGTTTTTTCGAGTAATGCTTCTGCAAATTTAATATCATTAGCAAAGCCGAGTTGTTTGATATTTTCCTGAATATTTGGAAACAAATAAAACGTCCCATCAGCCGGAATCACATGCACACCTGGCATGGCATCTAGACGTTTAATTAAATAATCATGTCGTTCATGAAAAGCATTGACCATAGTTTGCACAACAGATTGGTCGCCGTTTAATGCAGCAACAGCCGCTTTTTGAGAAATAGAACAGGGGCTTGAGGTGGATTGTGATTGAATCAGCTTCATGGCTTTGATTAAATATTCAGGGCCACCTGCAAAGCCAATGCGCCAGCCTGTCATGGCATAGGCTTTAGAAACGCCGTTTAAAACAATCGTGCGTGGATAAAGTTCAGGGCAAGCATTTAAAATATTCACAAAAGGCCCTGACCAAAGAATATGTTCATACATATCATCGGTTGCAATCAGTATTTCTGGGTATTTGAGTAGCACGTCGCCTAAGCTTTTAAGCTCTGCATGGGTATAAGCAACGCCGGACGGGTTTGAGGGACTATTTAAAAATAATAATTTTGTCTTGGGTGTAATCGCGGCTTCAAGTTGCGTGGCTGTAATTTTATAGCGTGCGCTCGCCGTTGTTTCAAGAATAATCGGTGTGGCGCCTGCAAGCAAAGCAATATCAGGATAAGACACCCAATAAGGCGCTGGAATAATCACTTCGTCGCCTGGATTTAAATACGCTTGGCAGAGATTAAAAATACTTTGCTTGCCACCGACAGACACAAGAATTTGGCTTGCCGTATAATCAAGATGATTATCTCGCTTAAATTTTGAGATAATCGCGTCTTTGAGCTCAGGAATACCATCAACGGCAGTATATTTAGTAAAGCCTGCGTCAATGGCGTTAATAGCCGCTTGTTTGATGTGTTTAGGCGTGTCAAAATCAGGCTCGCCGGTACCAAGACCAATAATATCACGACCTGCTTTACGTAGTGCTTGCGCTTTGGCAGAAACAGCAAGGGTTGGTGAAGGTTTAACGGATTGTATGCGTGTGGCAAGCTCAGTCATAGCATCTCTCTTGATTTAATAATTTAATAATTTAATAAAATAATTGCAGTTATTTAACCTGAAATTGGATTAAATTGCATTAATTTCTAAGAGGTTTTTTTATGAGCACAAATTTTAAATTAAAATCGGATTTTTCTCCTAAAGGCGATCAGCCACGTGCAATTAAAGGTTTGCTTGAAGGTTTGCGTGACGGGCTTGCCCGCCAAGTGCTTTTAGGGGTCACAGGCTCAGGTAAGACCTATACGATTGCCGAGGTGATTCAATCAGTGCAGCGGCCAACTTTGATTATGGCGCCTAATAAAACGCTTGCAGCGCAGCTATATGGCGAGTTTAAAGCGTTTTTCCCAGATAACGCCGTTGAATATTTTGTCTCGTATTATGATTATTATCAGCCAGAGGCTTATGTGCCATCGTCTGATATGTTCATTGAAAAAGACGCTTCTATTAATGCACACATTGAGCAAATGCGGCTTTCTGCAACCAAGGCTTTGTTAGAGCGAAAAGATGTGATTGTTGTCGCGTCTGTCTCGGCGATTTATGGGCTTGGCGATCCAGTTGCGTATTTAAAGATGGTGTTGCATTTATCCATACATGAGCAGATTAATCAGCGAGATATTTTAAGGCGCTTGGCAGAATTACAGTATACACGTAATCCAATCACACTCGAACGAGGGCAGTTTCGTGTGCATGGCGATGTAATCGATATTTTTCCGGCAGATGCTGAAAAAGAAGCCGTTCGGGTGCAATTATTTGATGATGAAATCGAAAGCATTGCAATTTTTGATCCACTGACAGGTGAGATTATAAAGCGCGTGCCACGTATTACGATTTATCCGAAAACGCATTATGCAACGCCGCGCGAACGCATGTTAAAAGCAATTGATTTAATTAAACCAGAACTTCAAGCACGTCTTAAAGTACTCACATCGCAAAATAAACTCGTTGAGGCGCAGCGGCTTGAGCAGCGCACACGATTTGATTTGGAAATGATGCAAGAGCTTGGGTATTGTAGTGGTGTTGAAAATTACTCAAGGCATCTATCAGCACGTGAAGAAGGCGAGCCGCCTTCAACACTTTTTGATTATCTGCCTGATGATGCTTTGCTTGTGATTGATGAGTCGCATGTCACCGTGTCACAAATCGGGGGGATGTATAAAGGGGATAGGTCACGCAAAGAAACATTGGTTGAATATGGTTTTCGCCTGCCTTCGGCATTAGACAATAGGCCACTGCAATTTGAAGAATTTGAGGCGCGCTCTCCACAAACGATTTATGTCTCGGCAACACCAGGTCCGCGTGAGCTTGATGCCGCCGATAATATTGTTGAGCAAGTCGTGCGCCCAACCGGTTTAATTGACCCTGAGGTAGAGATTAAACCTGCCACCCATCAAGTGGATGATGTGCTCTCTGAAATTCGTCTTACAATTGCCGCCGGAGACAGAGTGCTCATCACAACGCTCACGAAGAAAATGGCAGAAAACCTGACCGAATATTTGCAGGGTTATGGTATTTTGGTACGATATTTGCATTCAGATATTGATACGCTTGAGCGAATGGAAATTATTCGAGATTTGCGTCTTGGCGTATTTGATGTGTTAATCGGCATTAATTTATTGCGTGAAGGTTTAGATATGCCAGAAGTCGCGTTAGTTGCGATTTTAGATGCAGATAAAGAAGGGTTTTTACGATCAGACAGATCATTGATTCAAACCATTGGGCGTGCAGCAAGGCATTTAAAAGGCCGTGCAATTTTATATGCAGATAAAATTACAGGTTCTATGCAGCGTGCAATGGACGAAACCGACCGTCGACGTGAAAAACAAGTTGCGTTTAACAAGGCACATGGCATTACACCCGAAGGCATTAAAAAAGCAGTGATGGATGTGCTTGAGCGCGAATGCGTTGATGAAGACGCTGAGTTATTCGTCGAATCATCCGAAATAAAATCAGATGCGCCAGTTATTCTTTCTGAAGAAAGCTTAACGAAGCAAATTAAAGCATTAGAAAAAACCATGCAAAAGCATGTTAAAAATTTAGCGTTTGAAGAGGCGGCAGAGGCTCGAGACCAAATGCTTGTCTTAAAGCATCAGCTGTTGCAGCCTGATTTACAATCGCCTAAAGCATAAAAAATAACACCGAATTGCTTGATATGCTCAATTAAATTTTTGTTCGTGATATCGCTGAATAGAGAAATATCAAATGTATAAATTAAATTTAAATCATCGAGCGCTACACTTATTTTATTTAATAGCGTAATAGAAGGTGTAAATTGAGGATTTAAATATATGGTTAAATCAATATCAGAGCCTAGGTTATAATTTCCCATGGCTCTTGAGCCATATAGAATAACGCGATTAATTTCCGGGAAATGAGAAAATGCGGCTTGTATTTCTTGAACTACACTAGGCTTTAAGCCGCAATGCTTGAGAGCAGACATTTTATTCTTCCAAAGCAAGACGTGAAAGCTTTTGATAAAGTGCTTTAAATTCAGTTTGATAAGATGCTTTTATTTGCTTAATTATTTTTTCGCTAGTTGCTCTATTATAGGTATGAGAGGTTAAGTTTCGACTTTCTATCATGTCCATCCAAATATCTCCATTTTCTATTAGTCCAAGCTTAAAAGCTTCTCTTGCCGTGTCTTTTGAGCCAAATAAATTGTTGACGCCACGCGAGATTAGAAAATCTTTTTTTGTTTTCCAAGCCAATTCATGCGTATATTCAAAAGCTTGGATTAAGCCTTGTTCTTCTAGCTCATTTAATTCATTTTGCATTAAAAATTTATTAAGTTGAGATAAGGCCTTTTCATAATTTTGTAATCTTTGTTGCCAGCGAACGTTATTCATTTGTTTTGCTCCTATAGGAGATATTAATCATAACTGTATTATCCAATGTTCTCGAGTGGTTTAAATAAACAATCTAAATCTTTGCCGGACAACGTTAATTTTTCGCCTGATTTTTCAGAAAATAGCCCGGTCATTAAACTACGTTTTCGTTCTTGCATCTGCTGAATGGTTTCTTCTACCGTGCCTGCGGCTTGTAATTTATACACAAAAACTGATTTTTTTTGACCTATTCGATGCGCCCTGTCGGTGGCTTGGTCTTCAACGGCTGGGTTCCACCAAGGATCATAGTGAATCACAACGTCTGCGGCCGTTAAATTAAGCCCCGTGCCCCCGGCTTTTAAACTAATCAGAAAAACCGGTGTATTGCCTTCTTGGAAAGCTTGAATTGGCTTTTCTCTATTTTTTGTTGAGCCTGTTAATTTAACATATTGTATTTTTTTCTCATTCAAGGCCGCTTCAATAATTTCAAGCATGCCTGTAAATTGCGAAAACAAAAGAATTTTACGGCCTTCTTCGACCATTTCAGGGAGCATGTCCATTAATAATGCCATTTTTGCTGAATGTTGATGTGCTTTTTTTGCAGCGTCTAATTTCAAAAGACGGGGGTCACAACAGGTTTGTCTTAGTTTTAATAGCGCGTCTAAAACAATAATATGAGAACGCGCTAATCCTTGTGTTTGAATCGCATCTCTTACTTTTTTCTCCATAGATAAGCGAATGCTTTCGTATAAATCTCTTTGCGGGCCTTCTAATTCGACACTTCTGGTAATTTCGGTTTTGTCTGGCAGCTCTTTTAGCACATCATTTTTTAATCGCCTTAGCATAAAAGGCTTGATGCGTTGTGAGAGTGCTTTTTTACGTCCCACATCATTATGTTTTTCAATAGGCGTTCTAAAGAGCTTTTTAAACTGCTGTTCGGAACCTAAAAAACCAGGCATTAAAAAATGAAATAATGACCACAGTTCACCCAAATGATTTTCCATGGGGGTGCCGGTTAAGCAGAGCCTGTGGTCTGCTTTGATTTGATGGACGATTTGAGTGCTTTTGGCTTTACTATTTTTAATAAACTGCGCTTCATCTAAAATTAAGTAATAAAACGTATGATCAAGCAGCATTTTTTTATCCCGTGTTAACAAAGGATAAGTCGTTAAGATTAAATCATAATCATTGATGGTTGTATCAAGTTGCTTGCGGTTATCGCCATGATAAAGCAAGACGTTCAAATGGCTTGTAAAGCGCGCAGCTTCAAGGCGCCAATTCACCATGAGGCTGGTTGGCGCAATAATTAAGCTCGGCTTTTGCATTCGGCCAGCATGTTTTTCAATACATAAATGCGCTAAGGTTTGAACTGTTTTACCAAGCCCCATATCATCAGCTAAAATGCCAGCAAGTTCATATTCCCTTAGAAATTGCATCCAATTCACGCCTTCTTGTTGATAAGGTCTCAACGTGGCAGCAAATAGTTTTGGTGGTGTTATTTTTTGAATGGAACGAAACGAGGATAGTTTTTTACCGAGAGCTCTTAGTTTTTCTCCGCCCATCCAGCGCATTTTGGATGCTTTAAATGCTTTTTCAATGTCGTATAAAAGTGAGGCTTGTCGCTTTGAAAGATTCAGTCCGCCTTTGGAATTTAGGTCTGTATCGTACAGCTCAATGAGAATATTAATCATCGGTTTAATGCGTAAAAAAGGGACCAATAGCATTTTGCCTTCTGGAAGCGGCAATGGAATGGTTTCTTTATCAGGTATTTTTTTCAGATCTTCAGGGCGTATTCTGCGAATAAGGTTGCCAAGCAAAGGCAAAATATTAATCTTTTGACCATCTAGCATAATGCCCATAGAGAAGCCAAAGTAATCATATTGCGCTTCATCTTCTAATTCGGAATACCACGCAACATCAGCTTCTTCTAAGCGTTCAAGATAGGCTCCATGTTTTCTTTCAACCTGCCAGCCTAGCGCTTCAATAGCAGGAATATTGACCATTGAAAACGTGAGAAAATCAGCTTCATCTTGTATAGATAAAATGTTTAATTTTGTTGCTGTATTTGCTTTGCTGGCTTGCCCTGTTTCTTCTAAATTAAGATGTTTGCTTAAAGCAACCAGATGTTCTTTTTCTTGTTCAAAATTTCTTTTAATCGAGTAGAGCGTATCATTTTCCGCGTAGGTGATGGTTTCAGCCTTGTTTTCTAACGAAAAAGGCACATCATAACCGTCATAATTAAAAAATAATTCAGCAGTTGGGAGGCCTGATTGAGATATATCTAAATGCAGTATAGGTGTTGGTTTTATATTAAGTTTACGAATCGGTTCAGCTAAATCTAAAGGCAAAAGGGATGGGTGCGCAGGGGCTAAGGCCTTCATCTTTTCAGATACAAGCGCAATATTTTCATAATGAATATTGGGTGCTTTGAGTAGTGATTGAATGGTTGTCGTAGGAAGTTCTGTCTGAAGTGGCCCGACAAGGCCTTTTTCTTTATTTAAGTACCATGGGTCATCTAAAATAAGCAACTCAACTACATCATGATTGATAGAGGCTTTTAGGGCTTGGGAGGCATCAGGCAGTAATGTCCAGCCGAACGTCAGTGTTTCTTCTTCTCCAAAAGAAAGCGGCTGATTAGCAATTCGCTCCCAGTAAGCCCGTTCAGTATTAATGATTGCCTTAAGCCATTTGGTGCTTTGTGGCCCTGTAAGATATAAAGCCTCATATGAATAATGAAACGAAGATGCTTTTTTGTTTAGCAACTGCAGTCCAATAATAATTTCTTCATCGCTTGGATTTAAATGTTTTTGATATGCACTTGAAGAAACACTATATTGCCTTGGCTTGCCAAGGCGCCCTGTTTTTAAAATATTTGAAACATTTAGGGTGACTTCTATTTTATTTTTATACGTATCTTTTTTTAAAATATAAACAAATTCAGTGGTTTTTTTTGAGGTAGTATCATCTTTAGTTGTTGTGGAAAGCTTAAAATCATCAAACCAGTTATCAAGTGCAGTGGTATGCGAATGCTTCGCTGGCGCTTGAACCGTAGGTAAAAGTAAAGGAGAAACAGCATATTTTGCTTTAGCTTCCAGCAAGGTTGCCACAATATGCTTACAGTTATAGCCGACATAACAAGAGCATTCGCCATCAATATCAACGGTATTAGAAAAACTAGCATCTAAAAAAATAATGGTTTCGTAGGTTTTATTTTGCTTGCCTCTAACAACGGAGGTTATTTGATCTTTGTTAGGATTAATTTTTATTGATAACACTTTTTGTTGATTAAAATAGTTTTTGCCTCGAGATATGGTCCCAGGGTCAAAACAATTGTCTATTGCATGATGATTAATGCGTGTCGCTGCTGTCATATGTTTTTCCTATTGAAAATACGCATCGCCTGCTTTACTTTCAGCCTTTATGCGCTATATTTTTATAAGTGTCAATTAAAAAATGATAAGGGGAATGAAATGGCCGATATAAAAGCTGAAACCAATTTTGACGAAAACGATGACCAATCGTCGCTTGAGCAAGGAGCTACTGTTAAGCTAAATACGGCTAAGCAGACCTTGGAGGAGATGCAACAGGAGTTAAAGACTGCTGACGAGGTTGTTAAGCTAGAGGACGCCAAATTTAAGAATAAAATGATTCAACATTTTGCGGAATTAAAGCAGATTAAAAATGACATTCAAAACGTACCTGAGGGCGATCCCGCAGGTGATGGTGATTTTTGGGGGTTGTGTAATAATATCCAGGAAAAACTAGAGAGCTTGTTTGAAACTGTTAGTCAGCCACTTAAGACACCTAGCCAAGCAGAGGCGGAGAAGCATGTTGAGAAACTTCTTGAGGATTTTGATGCGCTTGCCAATATGAGATGTAAAGCATTAGAAGCAAAAGGTTTGATGAAGTATTATTATCAGTTCTGTGAAAAAGTTTCAGTTATATGCACCGCGATTAAAACGTTTTTTAATAAAACATTCAGGGCAGCGAAAGAAAGTCCAGAAGTAGCACATTTAAATCAAGTTAACGCAAAGATAGCTAGTCTTTGGACGCGTCTAGATAAGCTGAAAAAATTAGGTAAAGATAATATGGATTTTGATGGATTAGTTCAGGCCACCTTCGAATTGGATCAGGCTAGTGACGAATTTATGAATGATTCTGATAAAATAGGTGATCTGAAGGACGAAGCGGTAGAGGGGATGAAGAAAGGTATAGAAGAGTTGCGCGCCCAGATAGCGCTAGTTTACCAGAACTCAACTAATAGCCCGGGGACACTTGATGTTCAGGTGAGACTCAAAAAACAGGAGGCAGCCTTAGCAAAATCCCCATCAATTTTTGATGAAGATCCGAAAAAAGCAACAGGTGGACAGGGTATGTGGGCTCGCCTCTTTGGAGGGTCTAAAAAGCAAGAGCCTGGTCAGGAGCTAGAAGATACTCACAGAAAAAAACCAGACTAAAAAAAACATAGGGGGTCAAATCTGTTGTTTATAAACATAGGGGGTCAAATCTGTTGTTTAATAATTAAAAAAACATAAACATAGGGGGTCAAACATAGGGGGTCAAATCTGTTGTTTAAAAAAAACATAGGGGGTCAAATCTGTTGTTTAATAATTAGAGATTAAGCATTCAATTGCTCGAGAATATTCTCAAAATCTTTAAGCAATACTATGTTCTTGTTGATTTCTTGTTTGAAAGTATGAATAGCATAAGATGCGCTCCCATAATGCGTTAGTCCAAATGCCTCTGCTATTTCTTGCAATTGATAATCGCCATAGTTTTTTGCAATATAGATTGCCATTTTTCTACTTAGGCTAAACGCATGGCGACCTTGTTTTGCTTTGGTTAAAGCCTCTGGAGTTACGCCTGCATATTGTGAAACCGCTTTTAAAATTGTGGATATTGATGGTCGGACAACGGGTTGATGTTTTCGAGAAACTTCTTGAGAAGATTGCTTTAGTTTGAGTGAGCTTAGAAAATTTTGATCACCTAAAATAGGTGATTGTGAGGGGGTTGCATAAAATTCAAGCACATCGCGATTGATTTCACACCCCTTCATAAATTGGCTGTAAGCAATTGCTTTCGCCTGGTGTTGCGTGAGTTGCCCATAGACTTCGTCTTTTATTAGCCAGGAAGGGGCTTTTATTTTGTCAATGTATGCAGAATAACTCGACCATTCATATTGCTCTAGCGCTGCAACCATTTTTGCTGTGATTGGATTTAAATGGATATATTTACTTAAATGAAGCAAATAAGCATCAGAGTCAACTAAAATAGCTTTGTAACGACCACGGAATAAAGCCCCATCTTTCCCGTGGCGTTTATTATAGCGCTGAGTATATACCCCATTGATGTGCCTCATTGAGCGGCTTAAATTAGCCTCTGGTGTTTTGAGTAATAAATGGTAGTGGTTATCCATCAAACAATAGGCATGTACCTCTAGGCGAAATTGACAACAAGCTTCAGCAAGTGTTTGTAAGAAAATAGATTTGTCTTTCTCGCCAATAAATATGTTTTGCCTATCGGCCCCACGGTTCATCACGTGGTAGTAGGCATTTTCATAAAGAATTCTAAGCGGTCTGGCCATTAGGTTCCATCCTATTTAGCTATTTAGTCTGTTGGTTGGATTGTAGAGAAATTTAAATCATTAAACAATATGAGCATGTTTGAATTTAATTTATTAAACAACAGATTTGACCCCCTATGTTTTTTAAATCATTAATAAATATGAGCATGTTTGAATTTAATTTATTAATAAACAGATTTGTGACACTATGTTTTTTATATAATTATAGTTTATGGGCATGTTTTA
>JASJHH010000106.1:0-3183 GCA_033791145.1 Legionella sp. | reverse complement strand
GGGCTTTTGACGTTGAAACCGCAGAATTAGACGGTTTATCAAGGGATGAAATTTTTGACAAAACAAGCCTCCGTGCAATGTTTTTATTCAAGTCTTAAAGGAAAAGTGGGCAGATTTATTTTCCGAAATTCCGAAATTCGGGGTCAGAGTAAAGACTCCCACTTGGTTTATATCTGATCAATATTCGAAAAGGAATTTTTACTCTGACCCCGAATTTTTTTAATTCCTCCGTCACATTTTCGTCCGGTCTGCAAAGGGTTTCTTCAAAGCAGGGTTCTTAAATACAGCATTGTTTTTTTGCTCATTGTCAATGTAGTTCTTTAGCCAGCCCGTCGGCTTATCAATATCGAATGTAAAATGTTCTGCCAAAACTCTTGCCGCCTTGCCAAATCGCTCTGGTGGTGTTTCAAAAACATAAGAATTAAAGGGGTCGGTGACAGTTGATATTATTCTCGTTTGTCACCGACCCCTTTAACTATAGTTAATCCCTCCACCACCATTTCTTTTTTCTTATTAAATTTTCCAAGACATTAGCTTTTCAATGAAATAAACACCAATTTTATCTCTAATAACTAGATTTTCTTCAGCAACCTTGATATTGACTAAAACCCCATGCTCAACATCCAAATAGTTTGTTAGGCAGCGCCTTGGGTAATCAAGCTGCATCTGAGACTTTAACCTGCATGAGCCAACCCAAAACTCTGGTTTGTTATGAGGCTTATTCTCTGGAATAGGATTATCACTAACAACAGACCATGAATTTTTCCATAAATCAGGTTTAGTTTCCAAATAACTATAATGTATTCGAAACCAACCGGGAGTATGATCAATAGGCACAACTATACGCTGGTCTCTTTCCCAATCTCCTTGCCCGTATAGTTTATCCTTCATATACCTAGCACGGTATGGGTATTCGTTGACGGCCTTTTCAGGTAAAAATGATGCTAAAAAAATAAGGTTATCAACGATACCTCCGACCACATTTCTTTTAGGAATATACCCTTTAATCTGTTCGACCAACTCCACCTGTGGTATCGACAGGATTACTTGGTGCTCACTACTATCCAAGCTAGAAGTATTTGGTAGAAATAAGGAAAACCCCCCATTAGTTCTCATATAAATGGCATAAGTTGGCGGCACACAAAATTCATTATCGGTAATCTTGAGATACCTATCATTTCCGCAAAGAATTTTACTTACGATAAGCGGTTCAAACCACCAAGCCAAGACCAATATTATTAGACCAATGAATATGAGCCGCATTCTTAATGTTCTTCTTTTAGGAAAATTAATACGCATTACTTAGGCACAGAATCACAACCTCGGCACCAAAGGAGGCCAGTGGTGAAAGAGCCAAATGGTGTGCCCCCAAAAGTGTAGGGTGGTAGTTGGTGGTTATCGAAAACGTCATGATGGTATTCGGCAACTTGTAATGCCGACAATAAAGAGGGTATGCCAAAATTATTGAGGCTATCATCCTCTGTATCGTTAACATGAGCCTGCATTAGATCAACACCAATTTCCTCTTCATCAATGGCCACCCCCTCGACCTCTGCTACCTTCCGTAGCCAACGATTGGTAACCCTACCTATACCAATGTCATCAATTATAGTCATTGCCGTCCAAGCCACAGGGTCACATGAATCCTCTAATCGTGATATCCAGAAATCACGACGTTGCTCTTGTACTGATAATGTTTCTTGATTATTAGTCAAAATATAGGGCGTTGTAACTGATGACAAACATATATTACTTTGAATCTCGGCCAAACCATTAGCCTCAAAGAAACACAGAACTATATTAGGGTCATATTCTCCTACATTATTATGCCCAGCTACACAGTACTCAAAGCCCAACCCACCGAAAATCAAGCCTACTCTGAAGTAATCCCATCCGCTATTTAGTTCAGCGGGCATAATTTCTGGAAACCACTGGAAGTCAAAAACACTCCCAAAGTATACTTGTAAAATATTTATCAGGTCTTGTCCATTTGTAGAAGCAGGATCAAGCTCCCCCGATAGGTAAAATGACTCATATAACTGGCTAAAACTCCGAGCATCCTGATTAAACACAGAATAATCCTTTACGGTATAAGGATCATCAACATAGATGATATAACTTGCCCTTGTAGGATCGCAAAAAAAACTGACAACTTCCGCTACTGTTGGCGTTGTAGAGTCACCTATTTCAGAACCATCTGACAAATGCAACTCAGTAATATAACTCGAACAGCTTCTACCTGTGTTACTGGGATACCATGTAAATGGTATCGCATAAGAATAAGCACAATTGCCTGAATTAGCAGCTTGGCATGTTAGAAAAATGTTATTTGCCGAATAAACGTCAGTTGCACCACCTGTAACTGTCGTTGTTACATATGTCTCAGAAGGCGCATTTTCTTCAAAATAGTTGGGGTTCAGAATCCAGTTATAAACCTCCTCAAAAAACTTTTGAAACTCCTCATCTACAGCCGTCACTACTTGGGGGGATTGCCCCTCTGTAGGCGATGAAAAGACAATCTGGTCAAAGGAATAACTAATTACAGAAGGAATACCCTTGAGTAAAACGTCGAGGACACCGTCAACGTTAAAATCAGCCAATACCAGCTCTATGGCCGCCTCTGGCCATTGTGAAAGAGTTTGCTTATCCGTACTAGTCAGCGTTGAATCGATGGTGAAACTGCCATCATGATTTTGCTTGAGTACAATCTCTTGAGGATCGACCTGATTAACCGGAATGAAAAAAGTAATATCATCATTGATAATCGGAATAAATAGGGGAACGGGGTTTTTGATATAAAAATCTGTGTACCCATCGTTATTTAGGTCACCAGAATAAACTTTGTAGTCAGCATCAAAACCCTGTGAATAGGCCATAAGAGGAAGAAGCAAAAATAGGAGTAATACAGCAGCTTGGTTTTTCATTGACTGTCCCTGTCCTGTTATTTGATGTATTTTTTTGGTTTTAATTCAATAGTGCATCAATAAGGTAGCCCGACACATTGGGTAGGGCTGCATCCAGTTCGGCAACCTCTTGGCTGCACTGTGTAGCAATACCTTCAGCCGTATCAACGCCTTGGCTGACCGCATTTTCAGCACAACTTCTCAGCTGATTCATCAAATCATTATTATGGCTGGATATGCCTACCATATCAGCGGCATGTACGGTGATAGCCATTAGGCA
>JASJHH010000105.1:0-8931 GCA_033791145.1 Legionella sp. | reverse complement strand
CCTTCTTCCTTGGCGCTCTGTACTGCCTCTTTCACAAATTTTTCGGCTTCCAGCTTAGCTTCTTCAACTAGCTGCTCGGCCGCTTCTTTTCCCTGATTCGCTTCGACAACTAGCAGCTGGGCTTCTTCAAGACCTTCTTGTTTCCCTTTTTTTCCAGCCTGCTTCAATGCTTCTTCATGCCCCTTAACGGCAGCGCTTAATACTTTAATCTCATTTTCCTGCCTAACTATTGTTTCATCTTGAGCTTTAATCGCAGTAGCTGTGCTTTTTTCTAGCGCTTTATATGCCCGTTCTTTTCCTTTTATCTCAGTCCTTAGACTGCAGATTGTCAGCAACTGTTCCGCATTATCCTTGTCCAATTTGGAATTATAGGTCTCCTTATGTTTGCTTTCAGACTCCTCCAACTGCTTTCTTAAGCTCGAATTTTCGCCCTGCAAAGCCTTCTTAGCAGTCTTTAATTCTAAAATTTCATTTTTTAACGCTAAAATTTCATCTTCTAGAGCCTTGAGAGAACTCGAATTCCCACCTGCCTCATCGGGATAAAGTTCGTCCCATAACCCTAGATCATCCGAAGAATCGTCCCCAGAATTAAGCTCCTTCCAATACTCCCTACCTTTCCTATCCTCTTCCTTCTGCTGGGCATCTAATTTACCAATAGCAGCATTCATTTGTGGGGGTATATCTGACGAACCCCCTTTGCTTTTCTTTAGCGCTTTCTGGAGCTCAATTATACTTCGCCCTGTTTCTTTCGTGCACTCAATTTTACTTAAAACATTCGGCGGCTTTCTTAATTTATTTAAAAAATCACTTAATTCGCCACTCAACCCTATCTTATCGATGAGCTTATTCACTTCATTCTTAAACTGAATTAATTTCGTATCATCCAGTTCATATACTTTAGCCTCGAATATCTGCTCTTTTTTTTGGACCGTAAAATTATTATAATTTTCTTGTAACAAATCACCGAGTTCGCCATCAGACAGCTCATATTTATCTTCATTCAAAGACCTACCGGATGTCCCAAGTTTATTTTTTAGATCCCCTCTAATCTTAAGTTGATTCAAAAAAAGAAGAAATTTGATCTCCTCTTCCTTAGTTACGGTTTCTGGTTTAGAATCCCCAGGCATCACCCTTTTAGTCAAATTCTCATATTCTAACGTAATCCCCGCTAATTGCGCTCTAACTACTTTTTTGGCAAATTCATATTTAAGTGAATCCCCAGTCTTTTTAGAATGATCATTTTCACCGATATCCTTGACCTCACGCCCTATATCATTCACGCACTTACTTATGCTATCTCCTTTTTTAGATGCACAGGATATATTTTCATTAAGCGCTTCCTCAAGCTCACTGTTAACCCAATTAGCTTGTTCTGGTAAATCATCATCTGCACTGGCACCTGTCTCGTTAGTCTGTTTATTTAACGCAGTCTTGGCAGATAACTCTGAGGGGGGAGGTAGATTTAAATCTAACAGTTTTTTTGCCAACGTATCTGGAGTTTCTTTTGCCATGTAAAATATTTTGATACTCACCGTACTGTCCAATGCCTCAACCTCAGGTTTCATCAGAATGCGGAGTATCTTGTCTGACAGTTTTTTTTCATGCTCCTTCTTTATTGCCGCTATTTGTTTTTTTTCTTCGTCCCTCTCTTTAATTAAAGGATCTTTTGTTTGAATATGTTCCTTTTTTTCTAATTCTATTTTTTTTATTTCATCTTCCTTGGCTATTATTTCGCTACTGAATCCTTTCTTTTCCTTATTTGTCCATGTTCTATCAGTAGGCGGTGTTTTTTCTTTATTCTTAATTGCTTTTATATCAGCTCTAGCTTTTGCGATCTCACCATCCAACCTAGCGATCTCCTGCTCACAGCTCTTTATTGATTCGCCTCTCGTTTTGCCCTTTTCTCTTTTTTTGGTTACTACGGGATTTAGAAAAAAGTCACTCTTTTCTTTATTGAAAGCATCCTTTATTTTCTGTACGGTGACAGAATCCATTTTTTCTTTAATTCCTGTAGGCATACCATTACCTCATCAATAATCATGCAGCATAAGTTATATCGATAACTTACCCACTCATACATTGACTATAGATTCAACACTGTGCTTTATCAAGAACCAACAGGAGGTTGCCACGATTAAACCGAGCAATATTAGGCAATATCAGGCATTGATTTATTGCCCGATAATTTATTTAAGGCTATAATCAAATGATAATTACATACAGCTTGATTATATGAACTCAAAGTATTCTGATGAATTAATAGCTAAAAACAATGCGTTATTAAATAAAATAACGGCTGTTTATGCGCAAGCATCGATTATCCCAAAAGATGAGCTAGCTGCTATTTGGCGTTATGCAAAAATCAGCTCTATTGGAGCATCGACTCGTATTGAGAATGCTTTGCTAACAGATTCAGAAATATCCTGGATCGATACCATCTTAACTTCTAACGGCAAAAGTACTGCATTCAATCAGAATAAGTCATTGATTGAAAATAAATTATCGAAGGATAGAGAAAGAAGCATTGAAGAAGTTGCGGGATGTCGAAATGTATTATTGAGCATATATGATAATGCTAAGTCATTCCTTCCTTTGAGAGAAAGCGACATACGTGCATTGCATAGTGAGTTAATGTTGCCATTCATAAAGAATAGGCAACTGGTGGGCGGTTATAAGAAGCAACCTAATTTTGTAGTAGAGCAAAATCATGACACAGGTGAGTCAAGCGTTGTTTTTAAGACTGCTGACGCGGGGCCTATTACACAAGCAGCTATGTCTGATTTAATCAGCTGGTATAACAAAGAAATAGAACAAAACCCTAGGCCTTTATTTATTGTTTGTGAGTTTGTTTATCGATTTCTCGCCATCCACCCATTCCAAGATGGGAATGGTCGATTAGGACGCGCATTATTTTTAATGGGTCTATTGCAATGCAGCCAAATTGCATTATCAACTGTTGCTAAATTTCTTGCCATTGATAGACAAATAGAGCGTCATAAAGAAGAATATTATTTTGCATTAAACGCATGCTCAAAAGGTCAGTTTAGGCAAGATCCAAGTGATTATAAGGTCCACCACTTTATTAACTTTATGCTTAAAATGATCGAGTATTCACTAGATGATATAGATTATTATCGTGATAGGTATCAAGCGACAATAAAATTGTCTACAAGTGCATTAGCAGTTTTTGATTGTTTTAAAGCAAACCCAGAGACAAGATTAACAACTAAAAAAATATTAGAACTTACCTCGTTGCCTAGGCGAACGATCACTCATTCATTAAAAACACTGCTAGATAATCAGTTGATTCAAAAATATGGGCAGGGCGCTGGAGTAAGATACCAACTCACATTTTAAGGGCTGGAGGTCAAATCTGTTGTTTAATAAATAAAAACCAATAAGAGATTGCTACGTCGGGCTGACGCCCTCCTCGCAAAGACGTACCCTTCCAATTAGCCTTAAGTTTTAGTTGACAATTCTAAGGTTGGAATTAGGTCATAGCTTTAGACGAAAAGTTATTTAGAACGCCCTTCTCCCGCGGGCGGGGGAAGGTGCCCGTAGGGCGGATGGGGGGAGGATTAAATAAAAGCGCGCTTGCTTCGCCAGAAAAATACACCCGCAGAACAAAAATTATGGAAATATTTGAGAAATAAGTGTCAGTCATTAAAATTTAAACGGGGATACCTAAAGCGCTTAATCAGTGTTTCTCTGTACTTCTGAGGCTTTTTTCAAATAAAAAAATGTTTTAATTGATTATTTCAAACCCTCTTGAGCCTCCCCCCATCCGCCCTACGGGCACCTTCCCCCGCCCGTGGGAGAAGGGCGTCCTAAACAACTTTCCGTCTAAAGCTATGACCCATTGTCAACTAAAACTTAAGGCTAATTGGAAGGACGTACCTGGGGAATTACGACCTTCTCACTGAGCTTTAAAATGTCAACAGGGTCGAGTTTGCTTGATCTAGTCTTAATCAAACAAACCCTGCCCCCATTAGCTTTAATTAAGTATACAGGTATACTATACATATATAGTATTAACGTTCACTTAAATAAAATATATGAATAAAGAACAAGCTATTGAGGTGCTTAAAGAACAAGGTAAAAAAGGGAAATATATTTTCTCCAATCATGATCTGCGTAAATTATTTCCGAACGACGCCATTAAGACACTCAATGAAGGCCTAAAACGTCTCGTAAAATCAAAAATACTTAAACATGCTTGCCGTGGCATCTATGTCAATGAAAATGTCTCGCAATTTGACAGTTATATCATTGAGCATATTGCTAAAACACTTCGGCGTGGAGAATACAATTATGTCAGTTTAGAATCCATGCTGTCAGAATACGGTGTCATTTCACAAATCCCTATCGACCGTCAAACCATTATAACCACTGGGCGCAAAGGCATTTATAAAACAAGCTATGGCGTCATTGAGTTTACACATACCAAACGAACTGTAAAATCCATTCTCGAAAGCACATTCAAAATAGATGGGCGCCCACTTAGAATCGCTTCTAAAGAAGCCGCTTTACGTGATTTAAAGCGAGTGGGTCGCAACCTAAATCTAATTAATCTGGAAGCGTTAAATGATTAAACCAACCCCAAAAAACAAAGACGATTTTGATGTATTAGTAGAGCTTGCTATGAAAGAAGAAGGCTACGCTCATATGAGAGCGGTCATTGAAAAAGAATTGTTACACTATGATTTACTTTTTGCACTTGATAAACAAGGATTATTAGACCAATTAACGTTTCAAGGCGGCACATCGCTTCGTCTATGTTACGGCTCTGCTCGATTTAGTGAAGACCTTGATTTTGCAGGAGGACATGATTTCACGACATCGCATTTAATTGATATGAAAAGCTGTATTGAAACCTATATAGGCGGTCGTTACGGCTTAGAAGTTTTAGTCAAAGAACCGCGAGAAATGTCCTTAGAGCCAAAATATCAAGACATCAAAGTTGATAAATGGCAAATTGCGATTACAACCTCACCGATGCGAAAAGATTTACCCAAACAAAAAATCAAGATTGAAGTGTGTAATATTCCCGCTTATACAACAGTACCTCGGGCATTAAACATAAATTATGATTTTTTACCCGACGGTTACAGTGATACGCTTATTATGACCGAAAGTTTAGATGAAATTATGGCTGATAAACTCATTTCTTTAATGAATACAACCCGATATATACGTCATCGAGATATTTGGGACTTACGTTGGTTAAAGCAACAAGGGGCTTCAATCAATAAAAAATTCATTTTTTCAAAAATTGATGATTATAAAATTACGGATTACCCAATCAAACTGAATAAAATGATTAAAAATATATCTGAAATTGTTCATGGAGAAAGTTTTTATCATGAATTATCACGTTTTATCCCTTTAAATGTTCAAGAAAGAACCTTAAAAAAAGCTAAATTTAAAGATTTTTTAGTCTATGAAACCCAGCTATTACTAGCTGAATTGAAAAAGCTATTTGATGGAGAAGCCCCAAAAAATGAATTTTATATTTGAATCATTAGGGTCGGGCTTGCTTGCTCTAATCTTAGTCAAACAAACCCTGCCCCCATTAACATCCAGTTGCAACAGATATCTTGATTGACTATATTAACCCCTATAAACATTCAACCTATGAATAAATTAAGGGGTTAATATATGCGGCGTAACATCACTCAATCATTAATCCGCTGGAAAGATAGTGCGTCACGAATGCCGCTTATGCTAAGAGGCGCTCGACAAGTCGGAAAAAGTTATGTTGTTAGCGATTTTGCTGCAACGCATTTTGAGCACTGTGTTGAAGTTAATTTTGAGATGAACCCTGAATTCAAGCACGCCTTTTCAAAGCTTGACCCGCTATGGATCACAGAACAAATTACATTGCTATCAGGTCAAAAAATTACACCCGCTAAAACCTTGTTATTTTTAGATGAAATCCAAGAATGTCCAGAAGCAATACAGTCATTACGATATTTCAAAGAAAAAATGCCTGAACTACATGTGATTACAGCAGGTTCACTACTAGAATTTGCGCTGAGTGATGCAACGTTTCGTATGCCTGTTGGACGCGTCGAGTTTATGTACATGTATCCCATGACATTTAATGAGTTTTTATACGCAATACATGAAAATGAGCTCTGTTATTATTTAATTAATATCAGCTTAAAAACAGATGTTTCAGTCGCTGCACATGAAAAATCGCTTGAATTGTTTCGACTTTATATGACACTCGGGGGAATGCCCGCCGTGATTGCTGATTATGCTAAACACAAAGATTTACAGAATAGCCGAAAACTGCAACTACAACTTTTAAGCACCTATCGAAATGATTTTGGAAAATATGCAACACATGCAGAAAAACAATATTGCGAAAAATTATTTACGAAAGCACCGGGATTAATTGCAAAACATTTTAGGTATCGCGATGTCGACCCTGATGTTCAAAGCCGCTCAATCAAATCGGCATTGAATCTTTTGGAAAAAGCGCAATTAGTTAATCGTATAAATCAAGTCTCATCCATACAATTACCGCTGAGTGCCAACATCAATGAAAAAAAATTCAAACTGCTTTTTGTTGATATTGGGCTCGTGCTTGCAGCAATGCGTGTCGATATGAGCCATATTATCAATGCGAGCAATATGATATCGACCAAAGGGCAACTCAGTGAGCAAATTGTAGGGCAAGAATTACTCGCACACGCCCCCTCTTATGATGCGTTAAAACTCTATTTTTGGATGCGCGATAAAACAGGCAGTCAAGCTGAAGTGGATTATCTCTATCAACACAACAATAATGTGCTGCCTATCGAAGTCAAATCAAGTGCATTTGGCCGGCTTAAATCATTACGTTTATATCTTGATGCCATGCAACAGCCCTTTGGCATTAAAATTTCTAGCGATACATTATCCATGCAGCAACAATTACTCAATGTGCCAATCTATTTAATCAGTCGCCTTTCGGAGTTAGTTGCTGACCAGATAGTCTAATCATGAGCTCATTTCGAATTGGTCGCGTCTAATTCGTATTACAGTCACTTTCAGACGAAAACTCAAAACAAAGTGGCAAGTATCTGAGCTTGTTCTATAATAAAAGTACAATTTTTACTTTTTATTAAGGAAGAATAATGCCTGTTGTGCGCGTTTTAAGGGATCTAGATAAGAAGCTAACCGATTCCATCAATTTTTCAGCGGGTGAATATGTGCTGTCTCTCGCTAAAACACCCCCATCTTATCCCAATTTTTTTTTAGTCAAAACAAAAAGTGATGGTTCAATCTTATTTGATCCAATAGGGCATATTGAAGATCGAGAGCAATTAAAACAATATCAATTGCCTAAAATAAAAAATGCATCACATACATATTGTTCAAAAGATTGTCAGATGGAAGACATTCAGCATTTACGAAAAATCTCCCAACCTACAACTAAAAAAGCTCACCCGCTTGACGTCAGGAAAAAAGAATTTGACCAAGAGATTGCGAGCGCTTACAAGGAAGCGCTCTTAAACCATACGCTGACGAGTGCCTCCTTTAGCGATTTTGTAAAAGAGTATAAAGAAAACTGTCATGATGAAAATAAAAATCCTAATGCTAATTCTCACCCTAAAGGCCCTCGCAATTAATGTTTAGGCTAGGCCTTACTAAATAAATTTTACATGCTAGTATGGGGTAAAAAAGACTTTAATCAATTTGCCAAATAATCTGCTAAAAAAATCGGCTTTATTAACTTGCTTATGTTTAGCGGCTTGTATGGTCGGTCCTGACTATAAAGAACCCCAAACAAAAGTCCCAAAGCATTGGGCTAAAAAAGATACTTCCGTCAAAGAAAAAGTATTTAAACAAGATAAATGGTGGGAAGTTTTTAACGATCCTAATCTGACACAGCTAATTTATCATGGCTACCATAATAACTTAACCTTACAGATAGCAGGCGTGCGTATTTTACAAGCCCGTTCACAGCTGGCCAAATCGGTTGGTGAGCTTTATCCGCAAACACAAACAATGAACGGTAATTATTTAAATTACCGTATGGGTGGGTCTTATCTGCAAAATGTGCTGCCGAGTACTTTTGATGCAGCGCTACTTGGTTTTTCTGCCAACTGGGAAGCTGACTTTTGGGGGAAATATCGCCGCTCGGTTAAATCAAAAGATGCCAATTTCTTGTCTTCTGTTGCCGCCTATGACAATGCCTTAGTCTCGCTTACTTCTGACATTGCGAATCATTATGTTGGCATTAGAGGCAGTGAATCACTGATTCAAATCACCAAACAAAATATTAGATTACAAGCACATAGCTTAGCACTGACAACCGCGCGCTACACGGCGGGCGCTGTCAGCCTGCGTGATGTTGAAGAAGCAAAAACCCAACTGGCCGAAACAAAAGCAATCTTGCCTGGATTAGTGAGCCAACTACAAATACAAAAAGACGCGCTTGCCGTCTTGCTTGGTATGATACCCAATGAAGTGGATGCCGTACTGAAAAAACAATATGGCATACCCAAAGCACCCAACATCGTTGACGTGGGTATTCCTCGAGACATGCTCCTACGGCGCCCTGATGTCAGTGAGGCACGCCTCAATGCCATTGCGCAATCAGAGACGATTGGTGCAACAAAAGCTGAACTTTTTCCTGCTTTTTCTTTAGGTGGTAGCTTTTATTTTGCAGGCAATAATATTGCAGGTTCAAAGGTTTCTGACATGTTTAACTGGTCAAACCGTAATACAACAGCAGGCCCTGGGCTCTCTTGGCCAATCCTGAATTATGGCCAAATCACCAACATGGTGCGCACGCAAGATGCCTTATTCCAAGAGAAATTACTCGATTATCAAAACGTCGTTTTAATCGCGCAAAAAGAAGTTCAAGATAGCATGACGCGCTATATCGAAACAAAAAAAGCAGTTAAACACTATGAAGAAGCAGTGCGTGCCGCAATG
>JASJHH010000104.1:0-11171 GCA_033791145.1 Legionella sp. | reverse complement strand
CCAGAAGCAAATCTTGATGTGTGCATCAAGCACGCGACACATCTTATTATTGCGGTGCCTTCTCATGCTTTTTCTGGATTATTAAATAAATTACCTAATACTATTCAGCAGCTTGCATGGATAACCAAAGGTCTAGATCCTAAAAACAATCAATCCTTAAGTGAGCTGGTTGCTGCGCGCTTTGGAAGTGACTTTCCTATGGCTGTGATTTCAGGGCCTTCTTTTGCAAAAGAAGTGGCCGCAGGCCTGCCTACAGCGCTCGTCATTGCCGGTAATCATCAGCACTTTATGCAAAGCTTACATGACGCCCTGCATTATCATCACTTACGTGCTTATTTTAGTCATGATTTAATCGGTGTTCAGTGTGCTGGGGCCGTTAAAAATGTATTAGCAATTGCATGCGGCATTAGCGACGGGCTAAATTATGGCGCCAATGCAAAAGCTGCTTTAATTACCCGTGGTCTTGCTGAAATGACGCGTCTTGGTGCAGCGCTTGGTGGTTTGCCTGAAACGTTTATAGGCCTCTCAGGGCTTGGTGATTTGGTTTTAACCTGTACCGATAATCAATCTCGAAACCGTCGCTTTGGCTTATTAGTCGGCCAAGGAGAAGCAATTCCTGCGGCAGAAAAAGCAATTGGTCAGGTCGTTGAGGGCAAGCATAATGCAGGCCAAGTTTGCGCGCTTGCAAAAACACATGGCCTTGAATTGCCGATTTGTCATGAAGTGAATGCACTGCTCCAAGGTGAAATAAGCCCTGAAGATGCTGTTAAGCATTTATTTGGCCGCCCGGCTAAACAAGAATAATACTACGCTATAATATGACCATAGATATATAACCATGGTCATAGCTATGAAATCACACCGAAAAATTTCTGCCGGGGAATTTAAAGCAAAATGTTTAAAGCTCATGGATGAAGTACAAGCGCAGCATCAACCTATTGTTATTACAAAACACGGTAAACCTGTTGCCAAACTCGTACCTATTGAAAGCTCAGACATCGAGTACTTTGGTTCCATGAAAGGCACGGTTACAATTCAAGGGGATATCGTCTCTTAATCCAAACAAACCGCTGCTTCATTCGAAATTTCACTCGTAATATTCAGCAGGCTTTGATAACGCAAAAGACTGCTGTCAGACCAAGGAATGCGCTCATCATCCAATAAATGCGTGTCAAGGCTCGTGCTCAATGCTTTTGCAGTATCGAACATAATCGCTAAACGCTCAGCATCAATACTCGCATTGCCAGAGGACTCCATAAACAAACATAAACCACGCGCACTAAAAGCACCCATATTTTGTAAGTCGAACACGCCACTGTCTGTTGCTGCAGCTAAACTACAAATCACAGGGCCTTGACCGTTTGACAGTTGATGTCGATGGAACAATTGGTCATCGCCAAACCGTAAACCTGTTGCAAGCAGCGTCTGGAGTAAGTCATAGCCACCTAATTGCCGGTTATCTTTGGCCAATAAAAACATCATTAATGAGACGGGCTTAGCTGCGGCGGCTTTAACAGGCACAGCTTGAACCACTGCCGGTGCCGGTTCTTTTTTTAGCTCAGGCTTTGGCGCCGCCGCTATGGGTGTAACTGCAGGCGTCGCTTCGGTACTCAGCTTACGCACAGCAATAATATCATCGTGTTTTGGTTCTGCCCCTCGTGGCTCAGTCACGTACCGATGTCGTTGCTGCTTATTTTTTTCTTGATGCTTTGCTTTCAGCATGTTGAATATTGCAACAACCACCCCGATTAAAAGCAACACGTTCAGTATAAGGCTCCAGTTTGTCATCTAATGACTCCTTGTCTGTTTTAATTAAGCAGCTTGCGCATACGGCACATAGCTCTTTAGTTGTTCAGAAAACTGTCGTAAAACCTCAACACCCGATTCTTCAGCTTGCTTACACCATTGTTGCAATGCTTCAATGAGTTCTTTTTGCGATGTCGCTGTTTTTAGCCAAATTTGTTGTAATGATTGCTTATAATCATACACCAAACGCAATTCTTCAAAACGTGTCAATAAAGTTTCTAGACGAGATGTTGCGCCTGGTGTGAGCAATGCTTCTCGTCGACGTAGTAATTTACCTGCTTTTTGTAACAAAGCCTGGTCTGTTTTATTGGCTAAACGCAGTTGTTTTTCTTGTTTAATCATCGGGCGAACCACGCGTTTGTAATATTGCGACATCACCTGAAAACGGTTCGCAACAACGGCTCGTACGGTTTCTAAATCAACATTGAGTTTATGCTCATCGCGTGCCAGTCGAGGAGGTAACTTTTTAACTTTAGCCAGTCCTAAAAAAGATAGGCATTTGATATAAAACCAACCCATATCAAACTCCCACCATTTGACTGAAAACTTGGCCGAAGAAGCAAATGTATGATGATTGTTATGTAACTCTTCACCACCAATCCAAAATCCCCAGGGAATAATATTTGTAGAGGCATCTTCAGACTCAAAGTTACGATACCCAAAGTGATGCCCAATACCATTAATGACACCAGCCGCCCAAAAAGGAATCCAAAGCATTTGCAGGCCCCAAATGCTCACGCCTGGAATGCCGAATAATAAAACATCAATCAATAACGTTAAAACAATACCTTTTGCTGAAAAACGCTTGTAAATCTTACGCTCAATCCAATCATCTGGGGTGCCATGAGAATATTTTTCTACTAATGCTTGGTCTTTTGAGGCTGCGCGATATAACTCAACACCTTGCCAGAGCACATGCTTTAAACCCAACACAACGGGGCTATGCGGGTCCCCTTCTTGCTCAACAGAAGCATGATGTTTTCGATGAATCGCAACCCACTCAGAGGTAACCATGCCTGTCGTGAGCCATAACCACAATCTGAAAAAATGACTAACGATAGGATGCAGTGTTAAAGCACGATGTGCTTGGCATCGATGTAGATAAATCGTAACCCCTGCAATTGTAATTTGAGTGACGATTAATGCGGCTAACATATAGCCCCAAAATGACAAATTTAATAGTCCAAACATCTTGAATCTCCCTACCATACAAACATTAAGCTTAAAACATCAAAAGCATATAGAGCGAACATTATACACTATTTCTTTGCATTCCGATCGTTTTTAACAGATAATTCGTGGCACAGCCCTTTTAGATTGGCTTTTATATCATGCCTCAACCATTAAAACATTTTTTCCAACAATTGCCTCCTTTTATTTTAATCGGCGTTTCAATTGCTGCTGCCATCGTTATTTTTATTGTTTTTTCTTATGTCCTATTTTGGGGTTTATTGATTGGTGCAATACTATGGGGTATTAATTTACTCATGCAATATTTTCGTGGGCCATCTCAAAGTAATCACCCTAAAAACACACGTCAAGGACGTATTATTGATCATGACAAAAAATAAAAAAGCTGGCCCTATTCGCAGTTTATGGTTAATTATTGTTTCTTGCTTATTAGTGATAAATACCTGTACTCGAGCTATTTTTAGAAGCCTTTTCGGAAAAGTAACACGACCATGGGTCGATAGGCGCATGCAAATTTGGACGCATCAAATGTTCAAGCTCTGGCGAATTACTTGTACCGTACATAATCCTAAAAAAACGCAACCTAAACTCGGCCAACCGACTATTATTATGTGTAATCACAGTAGCTTGCTTGATATTCCCCTGAGCTATTATGCCTTTCCTGATATTTCACTGCGCATGCTCGCTAAAAAAGAAATGTCGCAGCTACCTATTATGGGCCGCGCCATGAAAGCGTCTGGTTTTCCATTTATTGATAGAAAAAATAGACGCCAAGCCATTCGTGATTTAACCGTTATTCATGATTTATTAGAAAGTGGTATTGTCATGTGGATTGCCCCTGAGGGCACACGCTCCCCTGACAGACACCTCGGGCCTTTTAAGAAAGGTGGTTTTATTACCGCGATTCGAATGAACGCTGTGATTATTCCTATTGGTTTACGTGGTGCCTGGGATATTTTGCCCGCTCGAACTCATGACTGCTATCTAAATCAAAAAACAGAAGTGCATATCGGTGAGCCGATAGATGCATCCCAATTTACTTTAGATAATAAAGAAGATTTGATTCATCAAACCCGAGAGGCGATGAAAGCGCTTGCGGGTGATGATAGTCCTTAATCTTTAGTCAAATGCTCTGCAACCCAAATTTTAATGAGCGATGTTCGGGTAACGCCAATTTTAGCAGCCTCAAGATCTATTCCCTCGATAACTTTTTTAGGAAAATCAATGCTAATGCGCTGTGTCGGATAACGCGCCTTAACCGAATTAATATCAAGGTGCCCTAAAACCTCACCCTGCTCAAAGGCTTCATCAAACTCAGAAGCATGTATTTTTTTACTCTTCGAAGCTGTCATAATAAATTTCCTCTTCAGATTCTCTACTGCGTCGTGCAGATATTAACCGAGTTACATCGCCTCTTACTGTGTAAATACACGAATAAAATTTATTTCGGATTTTGCCAATAATCATTGTTCTTGGTTCATCGACTGTTTTTGCTTTAACTTCTACAGAAAGCACAGACCATAACGCCTTCGCATCTTCTAAGCTAGGGCGTGTTGACAATTGGGCTACAGCCTCCGTCCCGCCTACGTGCCGCGGCTTGTCCGCGGCATCCAGTGGTTTAAATAAGCTACTTGGCTGGATACCGCGCATGAAGCGCGGCACGTAGGGAGAAAAAAAGCCTCTACCGAGGCTTTCCAACCAATTGTCAACACGCCCTAATACCATGCTTCTTTTTATTTATTATAGATTTTTTAGGGTCACAATCAAATTTCATGCTTTTATAATGCAAAAAAGATGTTAATTTTGCAAATTTATCAGGTTTTTAAAATTTCTTCAATAGAGGTTCTAATAAACCCGCGAAGCGATTAAAGCACTCACGGGTGATGATAGTCCTTAATCTTTAGTCAAATGCTCTGCAACCCAAATTTTGATGAGTGATGTTCCGGTAACGCCAATTTTAGCAGCCTCAAGATCTATTCCCTCGATAACTTTTTTAGGAAAATCAATGCTAATGCGCTGTGCAGATATAGCTCCACCCACTAAGATTTAGACCCCAGCTACTACGCCACCCGGCTTGTCCGGGTGGTCTAGTCAAGTTACGTTTTAAAATCACTGGATGGCCCGAATGAATCGGCCCAAGTAGGCGGAGGAAGGCGCTTCCGATGATGCGGCGTAAAGTCGTACAGAATTGACACGAACGGCTTTATGCCGTACAATTTACATGTAATTTAAAAGTTACTTAGGAGTAATAAAAATGGCTTTAAATGCCCATGCAAAAACTTCCCGTATTGAAAATCGTTGTACGAGTGAGCAAAAGCATCGATTACAATTAGCAGCCGAGTTAACCGGTGTAAGTACCAGTAGCTTTACGCTTGCTGCATCGCTTGAAAAAGCAGAAAAAATTATAAGTAAGCACGCCATCCTTGAGCTAACTTTATCTGATCAACACATTTTTGCAGAGGCCATTCTAAGTCCAGCTGAGCCTAATAAAGCATTATTTCAAGCTAAAAATAAATTCCAAGAAGAAGTAAAAAAATAAATGACTGAATATCATATCGAACAGCTAAACAAAACGCATGATAGAGGCAATTTTTCTTGTGGCATTCCGATACTTGATGAATATTTACATCATCATGCAAATCAATATAAAAAAAAAGGACTCGCAGTAACCTATGTCATCATTAAAACAAACGAACCGAATGTTTTAGGATATTACTCACTCTCTTCATATGGCATAAAATTAGACCAACTACCTAATGAAATCATGAAAAAACTACCTCGATTTCCTGTTGTTCCCGTAACGCTTCTTGGACGACTTGCTGTTTCTTACGAACATCAAGGATTAAAAATAGGGCAACACTTACTGATTAACGCATTAGAGCAATGTTTTGATGTAAGTAAAAAACAAGGCTCAATCGGTATTGTGGTCGACGCTATTAACGCCAAAGCCATCCGGTTTTATAAAAAATTTGGTTTTATTGAGCTACCAGACAATAAAAATAATTTATTTATTAGCATGAAAACCATTTCAAAACTATTTATCTAAAAATTATGATTAAGCGCCTGAATTACAGCGTCTGGCACAAATCGTGAAACATCGCCGCCTAATGCGGCAATTTCACGCACCAAGGTCGATGAGATAAACATGCATTCTTCTGAGGGTGTTAAAAATATGGTTTCGATGTTTTTATCTAATTTACGGTTCATACCGGCTAATTGAAATTCATGCTCAAAATCAGATGCTGCGCGTAAGCCCCGAATAATCACACCACCTGCTTGTTTTTTTACAAAATCAACCAAGAGCTCACTAAAGCCATGTACACGGACACCCGGAATATTTTTGACAGCATCTTTGACACATGCAGTGCGCGTTTCAAGCGAAAAAAAAGGCTGTTTAGGCTGATTGCTCGCCACAGCAATAATCAGCTCAGGAAAGAGCTTTGCTGCACGCGTAATTAAATCAATATGTCCGTTTGTAATGGGATCAAAAGTACCGGGGTAAATCGCTTTTTGCATGTTGTTTCTCTATCAAATCACATTGAACCAATGCGAAGTCTAGCGTATTGTTAATAGAATGTAATCCCAATCTGAGCGATTGATATGAAACCAATCAAACAACTTAAAATATTTAGTTTAGCGCTTATTTTGCAGCTTACTGCTTGTGCGCCTAAAACATTACCAGGTACAGAAGCAATAGAGCATTACGATGCAAAAACAACAGCAAAACATATTAATGCTGCAAAGCATTTATCGACTTGGCAAATCACAGGGGCTGTGGCTGCAAAAACAAAAAATAAATCTTGGACCGCGTCACTGGATTGGAAACAACAAAGTCTCAATCGCTATCGCCTAAGACTATACGGCCCATTAGGCGGCGGCAGTGTCTTGGTTGAAAAAAATGGACGCATTATTACATATCAAGATGGACAGAAAAAAATAAAAACCACGGATATAGACCAATTGCTTTATAAAGAAACCGGTGTTCGTGTGCCGTTACATAATTTGTATTATTGGGTTCGTGGTGTTAAAGCACCAGGAGCAATACAATCGACAGAATATGATGCCAAAGGGCACTTAATAATATTAAAGCAAGGCGGCTATACAATTCGATATGAAGGCTATCAAACAGTTAAAGGTCGGGACCTACCGACCAAGCTTCGCGTAACCGGATCAAGAGGCAGTTTAAAACTTGTCATAAAACACTGGGAAATCCATTGACAATCGAAGTAAATAGCTTCAAAATACGGGCACATTTTGCAGCATCACATGTTGCATTATTTCGCTATTGGGGTGTCGCCAAGTGGTTAAGGCACAGGGTTTTGATCCCTGCATACCTAGGTTCGAATCCTAGCATCCCAGCCATACGCTTTATTTTATTAAACAAAACACTCAACGCTGAAGGCCTTCAAACATGTCTAGTATGATGATATTTTCTGGAAATGCTTCCTCCGAACTCGCACAAAATATCGCATCTCATCTTAATATTAAAATGGGTCGCGCCACTGTTGGTACTTTTAGTGATGGCGAAACCATGGTGGAAATACTCGAAAATGTACGCGGCAAAGATGTATTTATTGTCCAGTCGACTTGTGCACCTGCAAATGACAATTTAATGGAACTCCTCGCCATGGCAGACGCATTGCGACGTTCATCTGCCGGTCGAATTACAGCTGTTGTGCCTTATTTTGGTTATGCGCGACAAGACAGGCGTGTACGCTCAGCCCGCGTTCCCATTACCGCTAAAATTGTTGCTGACATGATGGCCTCTGTCGGTATATGTCGCGTTTTAACCGTTGATTTACATGCAGACCAAATTCAAGGCTTTTTTTATATGCCTGTAGATAACGTCTATTCAACGCCTGTTTTATTAAATGATATTAAAACACGGCAATTAGATAACATGATGGTTGTCTCGCCTGATGTTGGCGGTGTTGTTCGTGCACGAGCTATGGCAAAATTACTCGACGACGCAGCCCTTTGTATTATTGATAAACGTCGAAGCGGCCCTAACAAATCAGACGTAATGCATCTTATTGGAAATCCAGCCGGACAAAATTGCATTATTATTGATGACATCGTAGATACTGCTGGTACTTTATGCTCTGCTGCTAAAGCACTCAAAGCCTCTGGGGCCGAAAGTGTTAGAGCCTATATTACACATCCCGTTTTATCAGGACCTGCTGTCGACAACATCAAAGCATCTTTGCTTGATGAAATCATTGTAACAGACACTATTCCGGGTTCTGACGCCGTAAGACACTGTGATAAAATTAGAGTCGTGAGCCTTGCTGAAATGCTCGCACAGGCGATTAAACGCGTTAATATAGAAGAGTCTGTGAGCTCTATGTTTGCTGATAAATAATTGACAATAAACTAAGCCCCCTTTCGGAGGCTTTATAGACCCCGAAGACAAGCCGCGGGGCGTAGTAGGTTTTTAATTAATCGCGTGATCCAACATATTTATCATCGAAATAGCGACGTAGTTTCGTTCGAAGTGTCCCTCGACTAATGCCTAGCATTAGTGCTGCACGTGACTGGTTATATTTACAATGCTCCATAACCGAACGGAAAAGTGGGGTTTCAACTTCTTCAAGTACAAACTGATACAAATCAACAGGATCTTCACCTCTTAATTCAGAAAAATATTTCTGAACTGATTGTGTAACGCTTGATGTTAAAGAGACTGTTACCTCTTCATTGTCTTGAGTAATACTTACCATCTTGTCTAACTCCTTCTTTCAAAAACAAACGTCCGCCCACAAAAAGCTCACATGAGCACGCCAATACACGGCTGCGTCATGGACGATAAATAAAATAGAGGACTAAAAATTCAACATCCCCGAGTGAAATGGATGACCATTTACCAACAAACGTCCAGAGGAAAGCTTCAGCTCAAGTACATAATCGGCTCCCTTGGCTTGTAAAACCCCCACTTGTATCAAATCTGCTAGCTTTTGATCCGCATGATGGACTGCTTGTTGATTAAGTTCTGCTAATGTTACCGCCGTTTTTGTTGCGTCTTTATCCTCAGCTTTAGGTTCAGCTTTAGGTTCAGCATTAGCACGTATTAATTGTTGTTGAAATGAACGTACAAGCAAGGACTTCACAAAAGTCGCTGGCATATTCAGGTGTCCTTCACCTTCGATTTTTGTAAGCATTTGCATAGGTGCATCATTAGGTTCTAATTGAGGAAAAGTAATGCGTAACAAACCATCAAGAGCACCTTCAGGTAAATTAAGCTTTAATGTGCTTACTTCAAAAACTGCCCCTTTTTCTAAGAGTCGAGGTAATTTAGGCAAAAGTGATAATAAAACTTGTTGCGCTTCATTCCCCATGGTGCCAGCTTGTTGCAGTTGGTTTACCTGTTGATTTATCTCTGATAAAACCTTTGCATTTAAATTTTTAATCGCAACATCAAGCTCACCTGGCCCGTAAGTTCTATCCTGTGAAAGCAACGTTTTAAATGCAGCATGAAAAGAAGAGCCGAACAAATCATTTTTAAGTGAGCTACTTGAGTTTAATTCAAGCTGTTTCACCTCAAATTCAGTTTGTTTTTTATCTGTAACCTGAAGAACCGGCAAATTTAATTTCGCATCACCTAAAAACAAACCATTATCTGCTTTATGTATATTATATTCACTGGTTAGTTTATTCAAAAGAATACGAAACTTCTCACCCGTTAGACGCAACCCATCTAATATAAAGTGACCCTGTAAACGCGTACTTTCAGGAGAAAAACGTAAATCACTGTTCATGCCTAACCATTCAAACTGATTTTTATCTTTTAGTGTAAATAGTTGAAAAGCCGGCACCTCAAGTTCTAAATGCGTTTTATTCAAATACGAAACAAATAATTTAATCGTTAATTCAGGTTGTGTTGATTGAGGGGAAAATACGTTTGAAAATTCTGAAGCATAGACTTCGGGTAAAAATAATTTACCATGCGCCGCCCCCAACCCAAACCGAACATGACCATCTCCAAATACAACAGGACCATGATAAATCACCAAAGGCATATCAAAAGTGTATGTTTTAGGGGGGGTAACTAAGGCGTTGTCACCTTCTTTTTTAAGCATTTTTTCGGGCATTTGCAAATGCCACGTCAAATTAGCAGTTGATTGAAGAAGGCCGCGCTGATAATCCACCAAATCAACAGAAAAATCATTGGCTTGATTCAATACGTTTAAATTTTTCTTCAATGTGCGTTCAGTAATTAATCCCGTGCTAAAATAGCCACCAAACACCACCACAACCAGCACGAGTAATATTATTATTATTTTTTTCATGCGTTTCTCCATAACCTTCATCTCGACCAATAGCCAATCAGCCTTCTATTAAACCATGAGAACGCTTCAGTTAGAAGCCTTAATCCTCATCTTTCAATGGTTTACAATAAGTTTCTTTCACCATAAAAGCCAAAACAAGTGCAATCAACGAACAAAAAGGTAATACGCGCAATCCATATTGAAAATCAACTAAGCGCAAATGCTCAACATTATAGGCGCGCGCACCAGAAACATGAACCAACAATTTACCAACAATCGGTTGAACTGATGCACCTACAAAAATAGAGGCCATATTTGTAAATGCAATCGCGGTTCCTACCACGGTGCGATGATGCTGCTCTGTCGCAACAGCATATGCAATTGAAACACCTATATTAGTAAAACCAAACAAAAAGAACAAAGTAGACGCGTTTGCTTGTGTCATTCCGGGTGAAAAAACCATCCAGGTTGATAAAATAACGCCTGATAACGCTGAGAAAATCATAAGCGGTTTTCGACGTCCTAATCTATCTGAAAGCCAACCCGCTAAAGGCCCCCCAAATCCCCAGCCAACAAAAATAAGTCCAACAATAAATGCAGCTGTGTGCACAGGCAAACCTCGCCCATACTGTAAATAAGCGGCCCCATATGACTCCCCAATGACAGCAGTCGGCGCAAAAACAAAACCTGTAAACAATGCATTAATCCAAGTCTGAGGCATTGAAAGTACAATACGTAAGCTATTCAATATACTTGTTTTTTTAAGTTTACTGGGCGTTGTTACACATGACTCGGTCACGGGTGAGTCACGAATATACTGATACAAAAACACAGCTAATATAATAAATACAAAAGCAATCACAAGCATACTGTGGCGCCATCCAATATGCCCCACTAAAAAAGAAACGG
>JASJHH010000103.1:0-8231 GCA_033791145.1 Legionella sp. | reverse complement strand
ATTTAAAAAATAAATAAAAGATTTTTCTCATGGTTTATTTAGCCAAATAAAAGGGTTTTTTAGTGGCGCCCTTTAGTGTTAATGTTGATAGAAAAATAATAAAAACACTAAAAATACGAGGAGCGATATTATCATGGACCTGTTTCGCAAGAAAGATCCCAGCGCTTCATCAGAGGGATTGGCGCTTAAGCGATGTTTATCTGGTTTTGATCTTATGTTGCTTGGTATAGGTGCTGTAATCGGGGCGGGCATTTTTGTTTTAACCGGTGTTGTTGCGGCAACCCAAGCAGGGCCTGCCATTGTTTTTTCTTATATTTTAGCTGGATTTGCATGTGTGTTTGCAGCGCTTTCTTATGCAGAGCTTGCTGCCATGATTGGTGGGTGCGGGAGTGCTTATGGCTATGCATATGCAGGGTTTGGTGAATTGCTTGCATGGATTGTCGGTTGGGATTTGTTGTTAGAATATACCGTTTCAGTGTCTGCTGTTTCTGTTGGATGGAGTGCTTATGTAGGAGATGTATTTTCAAGTCTTGCGATTCATTTCCCTAAAACCTTGCTTCATGGTCCAAGTGATGGCGGTATTGTCAATATTATGGCGTTGGTTGTGATTGGGTTACTAACAGGGCTTTTAAGTATGGGCATGCACTCAAGTAAACGCTTTAATCATCTGATGGTACTAATCAAGCTTTTGGTAATTGCAGCTGTTGTGGTTGTCACAGGGCTCGCTTTTAAACAAGAAAACTGGGTGCCTTTTTCGCCCTTTGGTTGGGCTGGTGTGGTTGAAGGTGCGTCGCTTATTTTCTTTGCTTACGTTGGCTTTGATGCGGTGGCGACAACGGCAGAAGAAGTGATTAATCCGCAGAGAAATCTTCCCATTGGGATTGTCGGGTCCCTTTTTGTTTGCACGGTTATTTATATTATTGTTGCAGCCTGTTTAACGGGCGCCGTGCCTTATAAGCTGTTAAACGTTGCTTCGCCTATTAGTCACGCTTTACTTTTATTAGGGCGGCCCGTGCTTGCAGGGGTTGTTGGTGTGGGTGCTATTGCAGGACTTACCACTGTGATGTTTGTACTTTTTTATGGGTTGAGCCGAGTGTTTCTGGCCATGTCCCGTGATGGATTATTGCCGCATTATTTTTCAAAAATAAGTACGCGGACGCGTACGCCGACACGTATTTTAATCACCTGTGGCGTGGTCATGAGCTTGATTGCGGGCTTGATTCCTATTGGTGAGTTAGCAGAACTTGTGAATGTAGGGACGTTGTTTGCTTTTGTCGTGGTGTGCTCAGGGGTTATTGTTTTACGTTATACACAACCAGATGCTGAACGGCCGTTTAAAACACCTGGGGCACCGATAACACCTTTGTTGGGTATTGTGACCTGTTTATATTTGATGGCTAATTTGCCTTGGATGACGTTGATACGATTTGTTGTGTGGATGGCGCTTGGGATGATTGTTTATTTTGGATTCAGTCACTCAAATAGTGCATTGTCTGCTAAAAATTTATCTTTGAAAGAGGCTTAAAATAGAAGCATTACCCCGCCTGAGACAAGTCCTGCGGCGGGAATAGTAAAAAGCCAGGCAAGACAAATAATTTTAATCATACGCCAATGGGTGTTGCCTTTTGGATTTGAAAAACCTACCCCTGCGATAGAGCCTGTGACAGTTTGTGTGGTTGAGACAGGAATACCACCTTCTGTTGAAGCTAAAATAACGGCAGCAGCACCTGTCTCTGCGGCACATCCACGCATCACGTTTAAATCTGTGATGCATGAACCCATGGTATGAACAATACGCCATCCCCCAAAGAGTGTGCCAAGACTTATCATGAGATAACAAGAAATGACCACCCAGAAAGGCACATGAAAAGGGCCTTCAAGCCAAGATGCGGACATTAGTAACGCGGTAATAATGCCCATGGTTTTTTGAGCGTCATTGCTACCGTGCGCCAAGCTTAAGAGTGCTGACGAGGTGAGTTGTAAATATTTAAACCAACGACTGAGTTGCTCTTCTGGATTGTTTTTGAAGCATCGTTGAAGAATAATGCCAATCAGTGCGCCTGCTGCGAGCCCGAGTAAAGGGGTTATAAAAATACCAAAAGCAACTTTAATAAAACCAGCACTTTGCAAGCTACCGAAGCCACCATGCGCCATGCCAGCGCCGGCTAAGCCACCAATTAATGCATGTGAAGAACTCGAAGGCAGCCCAAAATACCAGGTAATAAGATTCCAACTAATTGCGCCAATGAGTGCAGAAAAGATTAAATTCGGATGAATCGTACTCGGATCGATGATGCCCTTCCCAATGGTTTTTGCAACCATTAAGTTGAAAAAGCAAAAGGCGAAAAAATTAAAAAAAGCAGCCCATAAGACCGCCTGTTTGGGTGTTAAGACACCGGTTGTCACAATGGTTGCGATGGAATTAGCAGCATCATGGAAACCATTAATAAAATCAAATACATAAGCTAAAACAATAATACCTACAATAAAGAGAGTGCTATATTCCATGGCACTTTTCCTTGGTTTAGAGGTGATAACTGCTTTGGGTTAATACCTTTGATATAGCATACATTAGACGTTGAATCAAAAAAGGGAGGTTAGCGGCACCCGCATTAAGTGCTAATTCGGCATGCGCTATTTCATCCGTTTTCATTTGTGAAAGAATGGCATGTGTTTTTTTATCTTGATCAGGCAGTTGTTTTAGATGGTGTTCGAGATGTCGTGTGACTTGTCGTTCTGTTTCGGCCACAAAACCAAGGCTCCATTTATCACCAATTAAGCCGGCAAAGGCGCCAATTAGCCAAGAGCCTGCATACCAAAAGGGGTTAAATAAGCTAGGCGTGCTTTTAAGCTCGATAAGGCGAGCTTCACACCAAGCGAGATGGTCAATTTCTTCAATGGCAGCTTCGTTCATTTGCGCGCGTACCATCTCGAGTTTTGCAGTGAGCGCTTGTCCGCGATAAAGCGCTTGCGCGCATACTTCACCTGCATGATTCACACGCATGAGCCCTGCTATGTGCTTTTTTTCTGGTGCTGTGAGTGGTGCATCAGGGATGTCGTGTGCTGGGTTAACGCGTGTGCATTCGCGCATATTAGGCGGTGCGAGCGTTCTGAGTGCTGCATCAGCTTCGATAAGTAGCCGATGAAAGGGGTTTATTTTTCGCATGCGTGCATACTAACAAGTTTGGGTTAGTCCAGCAAATCCGGTATTATAGCGAGAAGCAACCCGAGAGTAATAAAATACGATGGATTATCAAGCACGTAGACATGCCCTTGCAAAAAAACTGTCTCCAAACTCAATTGCAATCATTCCTGCAGCATCTGAAAGTTTACGTAATGGCGATAGCCATTATCGGTTTCGGCAAGCAAGTGATTTTTATTATTTGACAGGATTTAACGAACCCGATGCAATTTTATTGATTACTTCAGGGGATAAGAGCGAGAGTATTTTATTTAATTTACCTAATGATGCCGTTGCTGAACGCTGGCTCGGGCCGCGTCTTGGGCAAAATGCTGCAGTAAAAACACTTTTAGTTGATGCAGCATTTTCAATTGATGCGTTTAAAACACGTCTGCCAGAATTTTTGCTAAATAAACACGCGGTGTATTATCCGACGGGGCGTGACGCAAAATATAATTTTTTATTACAAGATGCATGGCGTACAGCAAATAGCAAAGCGAGTCGCGTACAAACGACACCAGAAATATTTGCTGATATTACGCCTGTTTTGGGTGAACTAAGATTAATTAAAGATGATTTAGAAATTAAGCACATGCGAGAAGCTGCGCAGGTTTCAATAGCAGCCCATGAACAGGTTATGCGAGCGGCATCGACTGCAACATATGAATATGAGCTTGAAGCTGAATTTATTTATGCTTTAGGCAAAGCCGGTTGCCGGGATATGGCTTATGATGCAATTGTTGCAGGGGGTGCGAGAGCCTGCACCTTACATTACACAGATAACAATCAAAAACTTAAATCAGGTGAGCTACTTTTAATTGATGCCGGCGCTGAAGTGGGGCACTATGCTGCGGATATTACACGCACATATCCAATTAATGGAAAATTTAGTACCGAACAGCGCTTAATTTATGAATTGGTGTGGGAGGCACAAAAAGCAGGTATGGCTTGTGTGAAACCTAATGCAGCGTGGGATAGTATTCAAGCGGCGGTTGTTCATACGTTAACATCAGGTTTAGTGGCATTAGGATTACTGCAAGGCGATGTTGAGACTTTGATTTCAGAGCATGCTTATAAAGCATTTTATATGCATTCAGCAGGACATTGGTTGGGTTTGGATGTACATGATGCAGGTGTTTATCAGCAGAACGGCGAATCGCGCTTATTACAACCGGGTATGGCTTTAACGGTTGAACCAGGGCTTTATATTGCTGAAGACTGTGAGATGGTTGATGATAAATGGCGTGGTATTGGCGTGCGTATTGAAGATGATTTATTGGTAACAGCCGATGGTTATGAGCAATTAACCAAGGCATTACTTGTGAGCCCTGATGATTTAGAGCATTTTTTACGCAATGAATAAAATAGAAACAGTAGATATTTTAATTATTGGTGGCGGATTAACAGGCATAGCATTGATGTTGGCGTTAGCGCCGTTGGGTTATCGCGTGCGTTTGGCTGAAGCACGAGCAATAACAATGCTTTATCATGCGCCCGATATATTAGAAACACGTAGTATTGCTTTATCCCCTGCAAGTATACGTATTTTAAAACAGCTGTTCGTTTGGCCTGCATTAATAAATGCAGCAGCTCCCATAGAGACAATTCATATTTCAGAGCAAGGTCGGTTTGGACAGGCACATTTTCATGCTGAAGCTGAAAAAGAGCCTTTAGGCGCTGTGGTTGAGATGCACAAGCTTAATCATGCACTGAAAGCGCGTTTAGATTCAGCGGATATACTCGCGCCGGCAAGCGTTACAGCATTAGATGCAACAACAGGCGTTGCAAATTTTAAAACAAATGAAGGCGAAAAGAAAATACAAGCAACGTGGGTGATTGCAGCGGATGGTGCACATTCATCGGTGAGAAAGTTATGTCATGCTGAAGCTGAAATCAAAAATTATCCAGAGCATGCTATTGCGACTAATATTGCGCTATCACGGGGACATAAAAGCATTGCATATGAGCGTTTTACGGCAGATGGCCCGCTTGCATTATTGCCTTTAAATGGCCCTAATATGGCGTTAGTTTGGACGCTCAAGCATGAACAAGCCGCATTATTAAAAACAAAAGATAAAGCTGAATTTTTAAATGCGCTTCAGCATGCCTTTGGATATCGGGCTGGACGCTTTTTAGATGTTGGACCTAGAGAGACTTATCCACTCCAGCAAATCATGATGCCAAAACAAGTGCATCAAAAAGTTGTTTTTGTGGGTAATGCGGCACATACACTACATCCTGTGGCAGGACAGGGGCTCAATTTAGGCCTTCGAGATATTGCAATGCTTGCTGAGTGTGCGGCAAAATATGGCCTAACAGATAAAGCTTTAGTGCAATATCAAAATTTAAGAAAGTCAGATCAAATCATTATCACAACAGCAACAGATGGTTTAGTTTCTTTATTTAAGAGTAAATTACCCGGTGTTGGGCTTGCGCGACGCATGGGGCTTGTGGCTTTGGATAATAGTGATTTTTTAAAAAATATGATGTTACGGCATGCGAAAGGTTTTGGTGGGACTGTTCCTGATTTGGTATCTGGCATGCCACTTGATTTGAATCGTTTAGATGAAAAGGTTTCTTGATGCTTGCTTGTTCTGATCACTCTGATAGCTCTGATTACATTGATGTGTTGGTGATAGGAGGGGGCGTTGTTGGGCTTGCTTCGGCTGTTGCGATGCGCATGCGGGGCTTTTCAGTGACTGTATTAGATGCCGGTATTTTAGAGATCACAGCGATAGCAAAAAAAAACACGCGTGTTTATGCAATCAATAGCGCGTCACAAGCTTTATTCACAAAGCTTGGTGTTTGGGAATTATTCCCTAAAACTGCTTTTTCGCCGTATCAAGGCATGCACATTTGGGATGCATTAAATCACGCTGAAATTGCATTTGAAGCGCGTGATTTAGCTTGTGCTGAACTTGGGTTTATTTTTGAAGAAAGCGTATTGCGAGCAGCATTAATAGAACGTGCGGAAGCCTTAGGGGTTCAATTAATCTCTCATGCAAAAGTTTTAGATTGTATTGAAATAACAGGCGGTATGCGGGTGTGTACGGAAGACAAACGCACTTGGGATGCCGAATTATGCATGATTGCGGATGGTGCACAGTCAAAAATGCGAGACTTGCTTAATATTGCTATGACCACGTGGTCGTATCATCATGATGCCTTGGTTGCTACGGTGAAAACAGAAAAACCACACCAACACATTGCTTATCAAGTGTTTCATTCAGATGGCCCACTGGCATTTTTGCCTTTAAAAGACCCGCATCACTGCTCTATTGTGTGGTCGCATCCACCAGCACGAATTAAAGCGTTGATGGCACTTGATACATGCAATTTTGAAGCGGAGTTAACAAAAACATTCGCATCAAAACTGGGTGACGTTCAGCTGTGTAGTACGCGCGTGTCTTTTCCATTACGTATGCGGCATGTTGAACAATATAGCGGTGCTTCATGGATGCTTTTAGGTGATGCGGCACATACGATTCATCCACTGGCAGGACTCGGACTAAATGTTGGGCTAGCGGATTTAAACGCGTGGCTTGCGTTATTAGATAAACAAAAAAATGCAAAATGCTCTGCTCGTATGCTGGGCGCCTATCAACGCGAGCGAAAACATGCAGTATGGCGGGTCATTTTGCTCATGCAAGGCATTAAATCCGTGTTTGGTGTTTCTGTAGTGCCTGTTCATTTAATTCGTGGCATGGGGATGCGCATTTTGAATCAAGCTCGTCCTTTCAAGCGAGCTTTGATGGCTTATGCCGCAGGAGTAGACAAAGAATAGCAAAATCGATTAAAATTAGTATTGCTTTGAAGTCGTTCCAACTTCCCCAAATGCCAGTCAACCCGAGCTTTTATGACCATTTTAACCGAACAAAAACCACTGACCGCTTTTACTGAAAAAGCGTATCTTGATTATTCCATGTATGTGATTCTCGATCGCGCATTGCCACATTTAGCCGATGGCTTTAAACCCGTACAACGACGTATTATTTATGCGATGTCAGAGCTCGGTTTAAAGGCGGCGTCAAAGCATAAAAAATCAGCGCGTACGGTGGGTGATGTGCTCGGTAAATTTCACCCCCATGGGGATTTAGCGTGTTATGAAGCCATGGTGTTAATGGCACAGCCGTTTTCATATCGTTATCCCTTTGTTGATGGCCAAGGAAACTGGGGATCTCCCGATGACCCTAAATCATTTGCTGCTATGCGTTATACCGAGGCACGTTTGTCTCAATATGCAGAAGTGCTGCTCTCAGAATTAAGACAAGGCACGGTAAGCTGGCTCGATAATTTTGATGCAACGCTGAAAGAACCGGCTTTATTACCTGCACGGTTGCCGAATGTATTATTAAACGGTGCGACAGGGATTGCGGTTGGCATGTCGTCAGATATTTTGCCGCATAATTTAGTCGAAGTAGCGAATGCATGCATACACTTGCTTGAAAATCCAAAAGCAGTTTTAGAGGATTTGTTAGAGATAGTACAAGGCCCAGATTTTCCAACTGAGGCTGAAATTATCACACCGAAAGCGGCATTACAGAAGTTATATGCTGAGGGCATAGGCTCGGTTAAAATGCGGGCGGTTTATGTGCGTGAAGATAATCAGCTCGTGATTACAGCGCTGCCGTATCAAGTGTCGGGCGCTAAAATTATTGAGCAAATTGCAGCGCAAATGCAACAGAAAAAATTGCCAATGCTGGATGATTTACGGGATGAATCTGATCATGAGCACCCAACGCGACTCGTGATTATACCGCGCTCAAACCGGGTTGATGTGAATAGCATGATGTCTCATTTGTTTGCAACAACCGACTTAGAGCGAAGCTATCGTGTGAATTTTAACATGATTGGGCTTGATGGCATGCCCCGTGTTAAAAACTTAGTTGCAATCTTAAACGAGTGGCTTGGTTTTCGTATTGAAACTGTTCGACGTCGGCTACAGCATCGTCTTGATCACGTACTCGATAGATTGCATGTACTCGAAGGCTTACTTATTGCGTATTTAAATTTAGACGAAGTGATTGCGATTATTCGTGAATCAGATCAC
>JASJHH010000102.1:0-24897 GCA_033791145.1 Legionella sp. | reverse complement strand
CGTAAAAACTGGAAAACAATTATTGCATCTATTTAATTGAAACCAACCCTAAATATTACACCTCCCTACATTAACTAGATTTGCTCTCCATAGCTTTTTGTCCTATTGTAAAATAGAGGTCCTCTTTAGTTAAATAATAATCTAGGAGTTTACGCAATGAACAAATTTCTCAAAAAAAATCTAATCAGATTAAGTATAGCTGCAGGGTTGTTCATCAGTATCCCAAATGCACTGGCTGCACCACCACCCGCCTGTAAAGTAACGTATACGACCACAGGAGGCCTTGGGGTCAATGTGCAGCTCACCAATGAATCTGCAACAGCAAGCGAAAACGCAGCAACAGTGTCCATAGGTTCCCGGCCATGCCTCATATGGTGCTCGGATGAAGCAGCCGTCCCTACTCGCGGCCATCCCGCCGGATCATACAATGTCAAGTGCAAGAATGGAAAAACATTAGTCGAAAAACAACTGTAACAACCAAAATCAATGGGGTTATATATAGTCCCATTGATTCTTTCAAAAAAAATTGCATTCACTTAAATGGAAGTGTAATAAAAAGAGCGCTAGCTGTAATAAAAAAGGTTGGTTTTGTCACGACTCAATCCTTTTTAAGGCCTAAAACCCAACCAACCAAAAAAGAAAGCCGTTTTTGCTGTTTTAGCAAGCAAGATTAAATTAAAGCAACCTTTTTTATTACAGCTAGCGCTCTTTTTATTACACTTCCTTGCATGTATATCCTGACCTGTTTAATCCATTCAAACTTAAATTATTTAACGCTGTTCAATTACTTAAAAAAGTAGTAAAATAGAGAGCAGTTACCTCTTTAAATTATCAAACAATCATGATACTGCACTATCTTTTTCTTTTAGGCATTTCGGTTGAGGCTATCAGTGGCGCGATTGCAGCTGGCCGAAAACGTATGGATTTTTTCGGTGTGATCTTTATCGGATGTGTCGCAGGGCTCGGTGGCGGGACTGTTCGAGATATTATCTTTAATACGCATCCTATTCCATGGGTCGCACATCCGCATTATTTATTATATACCGCGAGCTTTGCCTTACTCGCCATTTGCATTCCAGCCAAAATCACCCGCGTCACAAAACTTTTTCTTATACTCGATGCTTTAGGCCTCGCTGCCTTTACGATTCTCAGCACACAACGTTTATTAGCACATGGCTTATCCGAAACAGTTGCTATTTTGGGCGGATTAATTGCAGGGATATCCGGCGGCATGTTGCGGGATATTTTATGTAATGATATCCCGCTGGTCCTTCGAAATGAACTTTATGCTGTAATAGCGCTTATGGGCGCTGTGCTTTACATCATATTGCATCATTTTCATGTTGATAATAACATCAGCAGCATTATGACTGTTTTGTTTATTTTTATTGCGCGTCTGCTGGCTATTTGGTTACACGTTGAAGTACCCAAATTTAATTACACAGACAGCCTTAAAAAACGCAGACGCAAAAAAAATAAAACTTAAGCCTCTTCTAGCGCCTCAGCTTCATATCGCTTAATGCTGTCTAAAATTTCACGTCGCGCAACTTCAGGGCCTACAAAGCCGTCTACTTTGACCCACTTGCCTTCCTCAAGATCTTTATAATGCTCAAAAAAGTGCGCTATCGATTGCAATAAGCTTTCAGGTAAATCTTCGTGCGTTTTTACATTGCGGTAAAGCTTTGAAAGTTTATCAATCGGCACTGCGATTAATTTTGCATCAACACCTGACTCATCGGTCATATTTAACATACCAACTGTACGACAACGAATCACGGAACCACTGATGAGTGGCGTTGGTGCTATCACTAATACATCAACCGGATCACCATCTTCAGATAAAGTCTGAGGAATGTACCCATAATTTGCAGGATAAAACATGGCTGTTGCCATAAATCGGTCAACAAACAAAGCACCTGATGCCTTGTCTACTTCGTATTTTACGGGTGCTGCATGCATTGGAATTTCAATAATAACATTGACATCATTGGGTACATCTCGCCCTGCTGCTATGGCATTTAAACTCATTGGGTTATCCATCCTAATTATTTTAATCTTCAAATTGCCCGCTATTATGCGCAAAACAGCTTAAAAAGGCAATTTGATATGCTTTTAAAATTTAGGGCGCACAACAGTAATTCAACATAGATATACCAGCACTCACAACCACATCAGCCGCATTAAGAAGCGGACTCGCTATTGCCAAGCTAAATATAACCATCGTTTCTTTTAATTCATCAGCCGCTTGCGATATATCTGCTTTCGCCTGAGCCGTACCAGCGCATGCTACTAAATCATATACTGCTTTTAAGCCGTGATAGAGGCATTTTAAAAAAGTCTCTATCGCAAGCAGCGAAAGCGCGATGGGTGCGTAAATTATGCTTTTTGCACGCCAACCAAAATCTGAAAGGTCTTTATAGGGCCTGCCAAAAAATGAAAACACACTTGCTTCCTTAACTTCTGTGGCATGGTCTTCTAATGCTTTGGTAATATTATCGAATACCTTCTTCCTGGCATCGTGCTTTTCTTTTACTGACAACTGATTCACCTTACTATTGTCCCAGCTCAAAAGCGCTAACGGAACAGCCGGCGAATCAGGAGAGGAAATTGCGTTCGCAGCTTCAGCAAGGCGTCTTATGTTAAAAAAATAATCACAAAAAGCCTCGCGCTCAATCTTATCTAATGCCTCTTCAGATGGATGAGACGAATCAAGTGCCAACTTCCAGTCCTCTTGTATCGAAAGAACATAGGTTGCACGTGCACGTGCTGCGCGAGCAGTCGCTGTGACACCGCCCTCCATTAACATTTGCAACTCCAAACCTTCTAAGATCATATGCAACCTCGCAAACAACACAAATCGCTCATCATTCGACCATTCCCGCAATAAAAAAGCAATTTGATGTACTTTAAAATTAGGGCGTACAACAATAATCTGAAGCCTCTTTGACACCGCCCATCACCACATCAGCCGCATTAAGAAACGGACTCGCTATTGCCAAGCTAAATATAACCATCGTTTCTTTTAATTCATCAGCCGCTTGCGAAATATCTGCTTTTGCCTGAGCCGTATCAGGACATGCGACGAAATCATATACTGCTTTTAAGCAGTGATAGAGGCATTTTAAAAAAGTCTCTATCGTAAGCAGCGAAAGCGCAAAGGGTGCCTCGTATATGCTTTTTGCACGCCTACTAAAATCTGAAAGGTCGTTATAGGGCCTGCCAAAAAATGAAAAATACGAGCGTGACGCTGCGTCATCCGCATAGGTTTTTAGTGCATCAACAAGAGAGTTAAATTCCCGTCGTCTTATATCTCTCCTTGCTTGTGGTTTCAAATCAACTGTATGGCTCGCTTCTAAGCGCTCCGGCGAAATAGCAGGTTCGTTTTTGGGGCAATGTGCATTTGTCGCTTCAGCAAGACGACGCGCATACCAAAAGGCAGACCAAGTACCATAGTCATCAAGCTGTTGATACTCAGAATTCAATGCGGCTATATTCTCTGCACGAGCACGCGCTGCACGCGCAATCGTTGTAACGCCGCCAAGTGTTAACATGTCCGTTTCAAACTTATATTTTTCTCTATCGAAGCTCATACAATTAAACCCAGTCAATTTACGCCAAACGGTGCGCTAAATATTAACATATCAACAATAAAAAGCACAAGTACTCTTTTTTTTTGGACCCCGCAACAAAGCCCACGTATAATAACGCTTTAGATGGCTCGAACAAGTCGGGCCAAGTCGACTAAAAGAGGATATATCAAATGGATTGTTTGTTTTGTGGCATTGTATCGCACGAGATTCCATCGCAAATTGTTTTTGAAAATGATGCGATCATGGCCTTTCGTGATGTGAATCCACAAGCACCCACCCATATTTTAATTATCCCTAAAAAACATATTCAAAATATTAATCATGTAACCTCTGATGACGCAGAACTACTCGGCAACCTCGTGCTCGCTGCACAGTCAATTGCAGCTGAAGAAGGCTTAAAAGACGCTGGATATCGCTTGGTGTTTAATACCAATGAGCATGGCGGACAAACGGTTTATCATATTCACTTACATCTATTAGGTGGCCGGCAAATGAACTGGCCGCCAGGATAAATATTAAATCAGCATTATAAAAGGCAAAGGCGATATTATGGATACAGAATTTAAAAAAATTATTCAAGACCTCGGTGAAGATGTTACACGTGAAGGTTTGTTAGATACACCACATCGTGCAGCTGAATCACTGCGTTATTTAACGCGCGGTTATCAAGAAAGCCTGGATGATATTATCAATGGTGCACTATTTGATTCTGATATGAATGAAATGGTCATTGTTAAAGATATTGAATTATATTCACTCTGTGAACATCATCTGCTCCCGTTTTTTGGGCAGTGCCATGTGGGCTATTTGCCGAACGGTAATGTTTTAGGTTTATCTAAAATTGCTCGTATTGTGGATTATTTTGCACGTCGTCTCCAAATTCAAGAGCGTTTAACCAGTGAAATTGCGAGCTGTATTGAAAAAATTACAGGTGCACGCGGTGTGGCTGTTGTGATTGAAGCACGCCATCTGTGCATGATGATGCGCGGCGTTGAAAAACAAAACTCGACCATGACCACTTCCGTGATGCTTGGCGATATGCGTGATAACCCCAGCAGTCGTATGGAATTTTTACATTTAATCAAATAAAAATCCTACCGTAGTAGGATTTTACTGTATTCAATCTCAATAATGCGCCTTAAATCCTAGTCAGCTAGGATTTAAGGCGTATTACCAAACATTACTTTTTTAGCTTTCGCTTGTGTCACTATCAGACTCAGCAGAAGCTGCTTCAGTGGTTTTTGTGACTGGTTTTTCTTTCCACTCAAGCTTCACACGGCCTTGTTTATCAATGCCTGAACAGAATACTGTAATCGGCTGGCCTTCTTGTATGACTTCTTCTACTTTTTGGCTTCGGTTTTCGCAAATTTGAGAAATATGCAATAAACCATCTTTATTCGGTAATAACTGAATAAATGCACCGAAATCAACGATTTTGATTACTTTACCGGCGTAAGTTTGACCTACTTCCACGTCAGCAATCAATTCTTTGATTTGCGCCTCAGCATTAGCAAGTGCTTCACCATCTGGCGAAAAGAGCTTAACCACACCGCTGTCATCAATATCAATCGAAACGCCTGTGCTTTCGGTTAATGCTTTAATGGTCGCGCCACCTTTGCCGATAATGGTTCGGATTTTATCTTCTGGCACATTCATGCTTACAATGCGTGGAGCATGCATTGAGAGCTCGGTGCGATGCTCTGATAATGCATTTTTCATCACACCTAAAATATGCTGACGACCTGCTAATGCTTGCTCAAGTGCTTCAGCCATAATCTCTGGCGTAATACCTGTGATTTTAATATCCATTTGAAGCGCTGTTACACCTGCCTCTGTACCGGCAACTTTAAAGTCCATATCACCCAAGTGATCTTCATCACCCAAGATATCGGTTAATATAGCAAACCGCTCACCGTCTTTGATTAAGCCCATTGCAACACCCGCAACTGGCGCTTTCAGTGGCACACCTGCATCCATTAATGCAAGACTTGTACCGCAAACCGTTGCCATCGAGCTTGAACCGTTTGACTCTGTAATTTCAGACACCACACGAAGTACGTATGGAAAATCAGCATTTGTAGGTAACACAGCCGCAATACCACGACGCGCCAAACGGCCATGTCCAATTTCACGACGTTTTGGCGTGCCCATCATACCTGTTTCGCCAACAGAGTACGGAGGAAAATTATAATGCAGCATGAATCTATCGCGTACTTCACCATCTAGTTTATCTAAAATTTGTGAATCTCTATCGTTACCTAAGGTCGCCGCAACTATCGCTTGTGTTTCACCGCGCGTAAATAACGCTGAACCATGCGCTCTATCCAATAAGCCCGTACGGATAGTAATCGGACGAACGGTCTTACGATCGCGACCATCAATTCGTGGTTCGCCGTCTAAGACACGTTCTCGAACTAAGTTTTTCTCAAACGATGCAAGGCATTCCAAGACAGCTGCTTTTGTAATTGTCTCGTCTTCCGCTAACAATGCGTCAAAGACACGCGTGCGAATCTCAGCAAGTTTTGTATAGCGCTCAGCTTTATCTTTAGATAAGTAAGCAGCACTGATTTCTTCTGCTGCCATTGTTTCAACTTGCTTTTGAAGCACTTCATCTTTAGCTGGTGCTGCCCAATCCCAAGCCGTTTTACCGCCTTCACTTGCTAATTCTTTAATGGCTTTAATTACCGGTTGCATCGCTTCATGACCAAACACAACAGCGCCTAACATCACATCTTCACTCAGCTCAGATGCTTCGGACTCAACCATTAAGACAGCATTTTCTGTGCCTGAAACGACTAAATCAAGCGCTGAGGTTTCAAGGGCTGTTTTGCCTGGATTTAAGCTATAAATACCGTCTTGATAGCCTACCCGCGCGCCACCAATAGGGCCTTTAAAAGGCACGCCTGAAAGCATTAACGCAGCTGAGGCACCTATCATTGCTAAAATATCGGCTGGCACTTCAGGATTCAGTGACATAACCGTTGCAACAACTTGTATTTCTTTTCGAAAGCCTTCAGGAAATAATGGACGAATCGGTCTGTCAATTAAACGAGACGTTAATGTTTCATGCTCACTTGGGCGTCCTTCACGTTTATTAAAGCCACCCGGAATTTTACCGGCTGCATATGTTTTTTCTTGATAATTCACGGTCAAAGGGAAAAAATCACCGCGCTCAGGTGCTGTTAATTGTCCAACAGCGGTTACAAGCACTTGTGTGCCTCCCATGCTCACAAACACAGAGCCACTTGCTTGTCTTGCAATCTCACCGGTTTCAAGCACTAATGTGTGCTCACCAAAAGGTATATTTTTTACAATTTTACTCACAGTTTTATTCCTCTTTTTGGGCCTCTTTTTAGCCTGGTTTTTAACGGGCAAAAAAAAAGGCGCAAAACATCGCGCCCTTTTCTTCCACGTGCATTGGCTGAGCCATACTAAAACTCAGTATGAATCTCTCAAACCCAATGACTTAATTAATGATGCATAACGTGCTTGACTATTACGCTTTAGATAAGTTAATAACTTACGACGTTTATTGACCAAGGTTTGTAAGCCACGACGTGAATGCACGTCTTTTTTATGGGCTTTAAAATGCTCGGTTAAATATTTAATACGGCCCGTCATTAATGATACTTGGACTTCTGGAGAACCTGTATCGTTGGCTGCTTGTTTGAAATCATTCACAATTTCTGCTTTCTGTGCGCTTGATAGCGACATTGTTCACTCCTAAGATTCGAAGTTGGATTGTTTAATATTTACAAAGGGGGGGATGATAGCATGGGTTAGCCAGCAAAACAAGGCATATCTGCCTTCAATCGCTTCACTTTTAAATCGCCATCACCTGTTATTTCGCCTAACCCAAAAAATAGATGCCCAGGGCCATATAACCGAAAAATCCCAGGTGCTAAGCGCTGTTCGAGATAGGCGATTATTTTGCCTTGATATAATGCTTGCATCACATCAAGGCTTACTTCGAGTTTTGGAAACTGCACAACCGCACGCTCAGGTAATAAAAGATGGGTGCGCCTTGCCTCTAAGCTTTCGGCTTCTAAAGCATCCAGCGTCCACATGGGCTCTTGTTCAAAACCGGCTGTATAAGTTCGATGCAACTGGGTGACATAAGCCCCTACGCCGAGCATTTCACCGACAGACTCAACCAAAGTTCGAATATACGTCCCTTTGCTGCATTTTACCGTAAGATGAATGCTTTTGGCGTCAAACTTACGTATTTTTATATCATGAATTATGACTTCGCGGGGTGGGCGTTCAATCACTTCGCCACGGCGCGCATACGTATAGAGTGGCTTGCCTTGATGTTTAAGTGCAGAGTACATGGGGGGAATTTGCTGTATAGGACCGGTTAATTGCTCTAATACGATTTTGAGTGCTGATTCTGAAATATTGACTTGTTCAACACAAGGCTTAATCTCACCTTCCGCATCCCCCGTGCTACTGACAGCACCTAAAGCACCGGTTACCTCATAGGCTTTATCTGCATCGAGTAAGTATTGCGAAAATTTTGTTGCATCACCAAAGCAAATCGGCAACATGCCCGTTGCAAGCGGATCTAGACTGCCTGTATGTCCTGCTTTTTTAGCTCCAAGCAAACGCTTTGCGCGCTGCAACACAGCATTCGACGAAAGACCCTCTTGTTTGTCAACAAGCAAGATACCATCAATTGCTGTCATTTGCTTTATCAATGAGACGTGTGAGTTGCTTGCCATATTCAACAGATGCATCATGCACAAAAATTAATTTAGGTACACGTCGTATGCTCAACGTCTTTGACAGTGCAGTCCTTAAAAAAGGTGCTGATGCATTTAAAAGCGCTGCAACTTCATCCGGCTCATCATTGATGACCGTAAAATAAACCCGCGCATGCGCTAAATCTTTCGAAATTTTCACGTCCAAAATGGTCATCCATTTTGGAAGTCGTGGATCGTGTATTTCATGCTGAATTAAATGCGCAAGTTTACGTTGCATCAATCCTGCGACACGGTCAGGTCTTCGACTACTGCCTTCATGGTTCATAGTTCTCGCTTGACCTCAACCGTTTCAAATACTTCAATCATATCGCCCACTTTAACATCATTATAGTTTTTGACCCCGATGCCACATTCAAGGCCTTGGCGCACTTCACTGGCATCTTCTTTAAATCGACGTAATGACTCGAGCTCACCTTCATAAATCACAATAAGATCACGCAATACACGGATAGGATTATGTCGCTTAAGCACCCCTTCGGTTACCATGCAACCTGCAATCGCACCTAATTTAGGTGAACGAAATACATCTCGAACTTCAGCGATACCAACAATATTTTCTTTAAACGTTGAGCCAAGCAAACCGGTTAGTGCTGCTTTAACCTGATCAACAATATCGTAAATCACACTGTAATAATTCAAGGCCACAGATTCAATTTCGGCCAATCGTTTCGCACCTGAATCAGCGCGCACATTAAAGCCGATTAAAAGCGCTTGCGATGCTATTGCTAAATGCACATCGGATTCTGTAATACCTCCAACGCCTGTTGAAATAATATTGACCTTCACTTCATCCGTTGAAAGTTTAGTTAATGCATCCGAAATCGCTTCAACAGAGCCTTGTACATCCGCTTTCAATCCAACATTTAAAGTTTTAACTTCACCTGCACTGATTTCATCAAACATACCTTCAAGCGTGTTTCTTTGTTGTCTTGCAAGCTTCACATCACGGAATTTGCCTTGACGGAACAATGCAACTTCTCGTGCACGTTTTTCAGTTGGCACAACAATAGCTTCATCCCCGGCATGAGGTACAGCAGATAAACCAAGTACTTCAACGGGAATAGAAGGACCCGCTGTTAATACATGCTCACCATTATCACGAACCAATGCCCGGATACGACCATACTGTAATCCAGCCAGCAGGATGTCTCCTTTTTTGAGCGTTCCGCTCTGAATAAGAACACTTGCAACAGGGCCGCGGCCTTTATCTAAACGGGACTCAATGACAATACCTTTTGCAGCGCCTGTTGGATGCGCTTTAAGCTCTAATACTTCAGCTTGCAGCAGGACGCCATCTAGAAGTTCATCAACGCCCTGCCCTGTTTTGGCTGAAATATTAACAAACTGGACATCCCCGCCCCATGCTTCAGGAATCACATCATGTGCTGATAATTCGTTCATTACACGGTCAGGATCAACTTCTGGCTTATCTATTTTATTCACCGCAATAATAATGGGCACACCTGCCGCTTTAGCATGCTGAACAGCCTCTACCGTTTGCGGTTTCACACCATCATCAGCAGCCACAACCAAAATCACAATGTCTGTGGCTTCAGCGCCTCGAGCACGCATTGCTGTAAATGCCGCGTGTCCGGGTGTATCCAAAAAAGTTAAATCACCTTTAGGGGTCGAAACATGATAAGCACCAATATGCTGCGTGATACCGCCGGCTTCGCCAGCAGCAACTTTCGTTCGACGAATATAATCCAACAAAGATGTCTTACCATGGTCAACATGACCCATGATAGTCACAACAGGTGCGCGTGCTTCTTCTGTACCGACTTGCGCCTCAGTATGTGCATCCCCTAAATCTTTCTCTAATGCATCTTCAGCGAGAGCGTGTGCTTTATGCCCCATTTCTTCAACCACTATCATCGCAGTTTCTTGATCAATTACCTGGTTAATGGTTGCCATTGCGCCAAGACCCATCATGGTTTTGATCACTTCAGCCCCTTTAACCGACATGCGTTTGGCAAGATCAGCAACAGAAATTGTTTCGGGCACAGCAACATCATACACAACAGGCTCCGTCGGTTTTGCAAAGCCATGCGTTAAGCTTTCTTCTGCTTCGCGATAGCGGTCTGATTTTTCTGACCCTTTTCGTTTTTTAAATTTATTTCGCCGACCTTGTCCTGAAAATTTTGCATTGTTATTGCTTTGAGAAGGCGCTGCGTATTTAGATTTCTTTTTGCCTCGCTTTGCATCTGGCCGTGAATCTGTTTTCGCCTCACTGCTTGTATGCTCTTTTTTCTTATCTGAATGAGGAGGCGCATCCGCATGCACAGGTTCTGAAACAGGCTCTGCGGCTGGCACAGCTTCTACATCTGTTTTGCCTTCTTCTGAAGCAACTACTGTTGTCTCAGTGCCTACTTCAAGAGCAATTTCATCTTTAATTTCATCTTCAACCAATATTTCAGGCTCGGGGATAGGGTCTTGCTCTACCAAACTAGTTCGTTTGACATAGGTCCGCTTTTTACGCACTTCAATATTAACTGTTTTGCCACGATGTGCATCTTGCCCCAAAGTGACCTGAGAAACACTTTTTCGACGCAATGTAATTCGCTCAGGAGCGGCTGATGTTTCTTGCGTTTTATTCATGCTCAGGTGACTCAATAAAGCCCTTCTTTGCTCTTCATTTACAGACTGCTCTTCTTTTGTAATAGAGAGTCCCGCACCTTGTAACTGACTTAATAAGCGCTCAACCGAGATCCCAGCATCTTGAGCCAACTGCTTCACCGTCACATCCGCCATGTTTTACTCCTCATTCAGTCACTTATCACGCTTCATCAGATTCAAACCACGCTTCTCGTGCTTTCATGATTAAAATACCTGCTATTTCTTCCGTCATGCCTGGCACTTCCAACAATTCATCAACAGCATGTTCTGCTAGCAATTCTCGCGTTGAAATACCTGCAGCTATAAGGCCCGCTAATAACTCAGGGGTTACTCCATCCATTGAAGCCAAATCGAGCTTATCGCTTGCTGAAGCACCCGATGAAATACCGCCTGTTAAGGCTTGTTTTAGCAGGAAATCATTGGCGCGATTTCGCAATTCGTTAATTATTTCTTCATCAAAGGCTTCAATTGCAAATAATTCTTCTTTCGGAACATAAGCCACTTCTTCTAACGAAGAAAAACCATTGTCTATCAGTATTCGGGCAATTTCTTCATCTATTTCTAATGCATCTACAAACAATTGAACAATTTTACTTGCTTCAGCTGTGTTTTTTTCTTCAAAATCTTCTGCCGTCATCACATTTAACGTCCAGCCCGTTAGCTGACTGGCTAAACGAACGTTTTGTCCGCCGCGTCCAATCGCTTGAGAAAGCTGTGAGGCATGAACGGCTAAATCCATTGTATGTGAATCTTCATCCACCACAATCGATGCCACTTCAGCAGGTGCCATGGCAATAATAACTAACTGAGATGGATTATCATCCCACAGAATAATATCAACACGCACACCACCCAACTCACTTGAAACAGCTTGAACACGCGCACCGCGCATCCCTACACAAGCGCCTACTGGGTCAATTCGCCCATCATTGGTTTTAACGGCAATTTTAGCGCGACTACCTGGCTCACGCGCTGCCGCTTTAATCTCAATAATACTTTCACCAATTTCAGGCACTTCAATACGAAACAACTCAATTAACATTGAGTCATGTATTCGGCTCACTAAAAGTTGTGGGCCACGCGGCTGATCTGATATTGCATATAAAAATGCCCGCGCTCTATCATTTGTTCGGAACATTTCTTGCGGCAACATCTCAGTTCGAGATAAAAAGGCTTCTGCCTTACCACCTAAATCAATAATAACATGTTCGCGTGTCACTTTTTTAACTGTGCCATAAACCAACTGACCTAATTTGTCTTTAAATTGGTCTTCAACCAATTGGCGCTCTGCTTCTCTCATTTTTTGAGCAATCGCTTGACGCGCACTTTGCGCAGCAATTCGTCCAAACTCAATCGAAGGCATGACTTCTTCAATGCGCCCGCCAAGCTCAATATCAGGCACGCGCGTTTTTGCCTCTAGAAGCGTCAATTCACGCTCAGGAAACATGACTTCATCATCAGAAACCACGTCCCAATAACGAAACGTGTCGTACTCACCCGTTCGGTCATCCAATTTCACACGAATTCCCATGTCCATGCCTGAAAGCTTTCGTGTTGCCGATTCTAGTCCTGCTTGAATCGCTTCCAGCACAGCTTCTTTAGGAACGCCTTTTTCATTGGATAGTGCCTCAGCAACCAATAACAATTCTTTGCTCATGCTTCGCCTCGTTCGACTGTCAAATGTGCTTTCATAATATTTGAAAAAAGAAGGGTGAGCTCAATATCCGCTTCAACTAAAACCAGCGCATCATGCTCTACTGCTTTAATCATACCGATGATATTGCGTCGTCCGTCTATCGGGACGTTTAAGCGAACTTGAACGTCACTTCCTAAATAACGCGCATACTGCTCAGGATAAAACAAAGGGCGTGGTGTCCCAGGCGATGAGACTTCTAATTGATATTGGCCTGGAATAGGGTCATGCACATCAAGCAATGCACTCACTTGATGACTCACACGCTGGCAATCATTCACCACAACGCCTTCTGGCTTATCAATATAAATTCGCAAAAGGCCTGACCGACCTTGCCGTAAATATTCAGCACCCCAAAATTCAATTTGCATGTCTTCAATGCTTGGGCGAACCAATAGCTCAATGTCTTTTTGAATCATAAAATTAAACCGTCAGATAATAAAAAACCCCATAAATGGGGTCTCTCTAAAAATTGGTAGCGGGGGCAGGATTTGAACCTACGACCTTCGGGTTATGAGCCCGACGAGCTACCATGCTGCTCCACCCCGCATCAACTGGAGCTGATTATACGAGGAACCATCCCATCGCGCAAGTCTTTTTTGCTCATTTTTTCACACCACAATGCGTTTCATCAATTAATAAAAGCATGAGCAACGCGAAAACCAACGATACCGGTAACAAAAACAAAGCTGCATGATACCCTGCAATAGAAAACTTAGGCACCTGATTCAGCATCTCACCATCCCAACCCCAATCTAATATCACCCCGACCAATGGCTCAAACAGTGCTTCAAACACCGAATTAAAGGTATTCATAATACCGATTACTGTTGCCGCGAGCGCCAAAGAAAAAATTTCCCGAATCATCGCAAAACTCGTAAAAAAGCCACTCGCACTAAATCCAAACAAAAACAATAATAAACTTAATATCATTAAAACCAAATGCGAGCTATACAGCACCAACAACAAACAAATAAGCGCAACAAACGTCCCGCAAAACAAAACCGGTTTTCTTTGTTGTACATAATCAGACAACCAACCCCAGAAAGGCGCACCTGCAGCAAACCCTATAAAAATACAAGACACAGCAAATGCGGCATCAGTTCGTGACAAATCATATGCCGTTTCTAAAAACGGCACGCCCCATAATCCACCAAAAACAGAAACCGGTGCAAAAGCAAGGCCACTATATAAAGACAAGGCCCAGGTTTGCTGATTCAATAAAATACGCTTTAAAATCACGCCAGCTTTATCTTTCGGTGCATCTTGATGCATCGTTTTTTGAGGCTTATCGCGCAAAACCAAATAATATATCACGCCTAAAAGCATCCCAATCATACCGACTATCTCAAGTGCATGTCGCCACCCTGTTTGCTGCACCAATACTGCAAGCGGCATCTGCCCGCCAACCGCACCAAGCATTGCTGCTGTCATAAACAAACCGGAAACAAATGCAAATCGCTGCGGCGTGAACCACACAGCCGCAAGCTTAAAACAAGACACCGCAGCAAAGGCTGAACCTGCGCCCATAAGCGCACGACTCAAACACGCAAGCCACAGTGTATCTGTATGTGAAAAAACAAACGTTGCAATACTACATAAAAAAATAGCTGCTGTTGTGAGTAATCGAGGACTATATCTATCGATTAATAAACCAACTGGAATTTGCATAACTAAATAAGCATAAAAATAAAATGCCGATAAATTACCAAGCCCCGCACCATTCACATGAAATGCCCGCATTAAATCATGCGTCATCACACTCGGTGAGACTTGAATTAAATATTTATAAAATAAAAAACAGGCCGAAATAACCCAAATAACACATAAATACATTTGTTTTAATTTGTTCATAACCAAAAACCAGCATGCCTTTCAAAAAAGACATGCTAACTTTTTAGTTAAACTGAGTCAATTTACCAACACCATGTCTTGGTGAGAGGCTTAATTGCGAGCGCAACCATCAAAATCACATACACCCACCACGATACACTGGCTAATGCAGGGATTAAAACACACAGCATAAAGGCAAAGAAAAACGTGCTTAAAAATAATAACACTTGATTCGAGGGATTATTAGTTTTCAAAAAAGCACGCGCTTTATCAAGCACATCGCCATCTTGCGAAAAAAAATGAACTGCTAACGGCAGCCAACATAAAACAAACAAAATACAATAAAACCACCAATCCAAAAACGACAATCTCGAATACAGCGTAAAAATCAATAATCCAAACACAAAATACACTGATTTTACGAACGATAAATCAACTAAAGTAAATTTTTGTAATTGCTTTGATAAAAAATTTTCTGCGGTCATCACAAAACCTCCTGTTTTGTATTTAGATTTAAGCATATCATAGATAAAAAATTTTTTTTAAACAAGCAGTAGCCTTGCATAAACCACGCAAACAGTCTATTTAATAACCTATGCGACTCAAATTCAAGCATCACGCTGAGGTTAATTGCTATGCCTAAGAAAAAAATATGTATCACTGGATGTAATATCAGCGATGGGATGGGAGATTTAGCTCATATTTTAAACGTAGGAGAGAATCTTAAAAAGACATATGCTGATACATGTGATGTTGTCTATGAAATACAATGGATGATAGATAGGTGGTCCTCACCCTATAACGATAAATCTAGAGTAAAAATGCTGATAGAAAAGCTCCAATATCTAGGTATTATTCAAGAGCCGAATTATGACGATAATAAATCAGCAGAAGAGATGATTGCTGAAATAAATCAACTTAATGCCCCACCAGATGGGAATAGTATTCATCTATTTACGACGGATAATATTGGAGATTTTGAACCTGGTGGTAGAGAAGAAGAAAAATTTAAAGATTCAGATGTATGGATAGTCACATCAGCCCCAGCATTTGGTATAGAAGCAAGGTATTATCATAAATTAAATAGATATTTAAATATTGGTATGGGCTCGCCGGGTAAAACAATTTTTTGCTTAGAACACACTGCAGCAAAAGCTAGTTCTTTTTTCGATCCTTCAAGTAATTTTAGAACGAAATCTGCTGAAGCGGATGATGAACAAGATCAATTTTATTCTGTTGAAGATAAATTGGTTATGGGATTTGGGGATTCCAATAATAAAACCATGGCAGGGTTTCTTTTAGATAAAACCGAACCAACCGTTGATACAAAAGTTGATGCCTTAATGAGTATTAAAAGCACGTCTTTTAACAAGCTGCTACACGGAACCCAAAAGTTAGAGGATAATAGTAAGGCCCTAGATATAGAAAAAAATACTATTTTTGTACCTAATTACCATTCTCATGGTGGAGAACATGCGTTGGATATGTTCATTCATTTTTACCAAAACACCTTACCTCAAGATTCAAGAGATATTATCATGCAAGGCTATTTTAGATTAGAGGCGTTTCAAACTAAAAAACAAGCATTGATAGAGGCTGGTTTTACGCGTATTGAGTATTACAATAAAGCAACAGATACCACTGAAGCAATTCAATGGGTTGAAAATCCAGAGCAAGAAAAAACATTTAAAGTCTTTACGGGTCGTCTAGATGACCAAGATTATGCTAAATTGACTCATTGCGCGAACGTTGTTTCAGGGTGCTCGGGTGATAATACACTGCAAGATGCAATCAATACTGGAGCGGTACCTTTATTTATGCCTAATGGCAAAAGGAAATCTCCCGTCTTAGCTGATTTGAAAGAATTACTGGATGAATATACGCCTAAATTTGATGCTTGCGTTCAGTTTCTTGACATGTATGCTCACTATGAATCCCATCAGAAACTTGCAGCTGAAACATCGGTATACTCCCCTGAATTAATATCTCAATGGAAAGAGGTTTGCTGCTTACTCAAAGAAGAATATAACACGCATGATTTTGTTTCTCGTGCGGTGAGCGAAAAGCTCAGCGTCACTCCGGACAAAGAAATCAATCTCTCAGCGGAGGATGTTTCTAGCACTCAAAAAAACATGAAAGAATCAATAAAGCAATTAAAGAAAACAGATGATGATGGTAATCAAAACAGTTGCACAATAAATTAGAGTCAGACCTTAAAGAGAAATATATGTTTTATAAAAACGTGGCTCCTGAAATATTTGGTCCGTATTTATTTGCTGGCTCACATCCAGCTTTAGATAAACAAGATGCAGAAAAAAAATTAGCGCTATTAAGCAAACAAGACATAAATATTATTTACTCGCTAGAAAAAGAAAATCAGCAGCTTATTCAGCAATTATGGAATAATAAACATCAGGTGCATCAGGTGCATCACATCGAAGATTTTCAGGCGCCGACAGATAAACAATTAGCACTGATTACAGACAATATTACTGAAAATATTTTAGACCAGAAAAAAGTATTTGTTCATTGTAGGGCGGGCCTTGGCAGAACAGGTACGATTTTAGCGGCTGTACTAATCAACTTTACTCGCTGTTCAGCCGCTGAAGCTATTGAAATCATCCGTAAAAAGTATAATCCCTCTGCAATAGAGACCAAAGCACAAATTGATGTGCTGCATAGATATACCCAAGCTAGGGCGCCTTGACAATCAATGGCACTCGATTGAGGTCTATTGCAAAACGCATCTACTTGAAAGAAGATAATAATCAGGGGCCATCAAAGACTACAGAAGATTAAATATGAAAGAATCAAACTTACAACGAGCATCTACACTTGTACTTAGTATAGGGCTATATCTCGGATTATGTGATTTGGGGTACGGCACATCAACACTCATATATAAGCCCCCCGGAGCGCAAATCAGCTGCGATAGCACGGAGGTTTGCAGCGCAGCGGCTAACGGTTCGTGTGAGATATCGAAGATGAATAAAGCAAAATTTTGCGTCGTCATAGCAGGAAATGGGACAGAAATTCCAATAAGTAGCACTGATGTGTGCGACAACCAAACTTACACCTGCACTAACAAGACTTGCACCACAACTCCTGGGTGCTGATGATAGCAAAAGGGTCAGAGATCATCCTAATGATTAAATCTGACCCCTTGATTAACTGAGCTTTTTAAATGTGAAGCTACGCAACTACATTGCCATTGTATTCATGCCCATTTTTTCGTACAAATTAAACATAATCCACATTGTTCCAATCACTAAGACTACGGTCATTACCACTGTAAACAGAAAACTAATTAGATTCCAGGAGGCGTTTGAGTGTGAATTCAAATGAAGAAAAAATATGGTTTGCACTAAAAACTGAGCAATTGCCAAAAATCCTACGGTCAAATAAAGCGTCTTCGGAGGCAGTGATGCCGAAGAAACCAAATAAAACGACAGCAAAGTAAATGCTATCGAAAGTACAAAGCCTATAATATAGGATTGATGCGTACCATAAGAGGCACCTGTATCGGCGTCTATATTTATATTATCTAGATTACAATTAGATTCATGTGCTGTCATCTTAGATAGCTCCCATTAAATAAACGACTGAAAAAACAAAAATCCAAACAATATCCAAAAAGTGCCAAAACAATCCCAAACAAGTAAGCTTTGTTTTTGTTTCGGGCGTAATCCCATGTTTATTAATTTGAAATATAACAGATAACATCCATATAAGCCCCGCAGTCACATGCAGTCCATGTGTACCGACCAAGGTAAAGAACGAAGACAAAAAAGCGCTTTTAGCCCATGTATCGCCGTCTATGTAAAGATGATGAAATTCATTCATTTCCATTACAATAAAACAAAAACCTAGCGCAAACGTCACCCACATCCAGCGGGTGACTATCGCAACATTATTCGTGTTATTGCGTGCAAGCATCGCTAAACCGTAAGTAAAACTACTGGTCAACAGAAGCAATGTTTCAGCCAAGACAAACGGCAGACTAAATAACGCTTTGGCATGCGGGCCGCCATACGTATGCGTGTGGAACACTGCATAAACTGCAAATAGTGTCGCAAACAAAATGCAGTCCGTCATAATGTATATCCAAAAACCAAATACATTTTTAGAGCCATCAAAGTGATGCGCGTGAGATGTTTTTGCTACTGTATTATTCATGCTTTCTCTCTCAAAAGACCTTGTTGATATTTCATTTCGGTTGCTTCAACTTCGCTTGCTTTCACGTAGTAGTCCGTGTCGTAATCAAGAGATCGAGCAATCAACGCGCCAACCGTGCCTGTTAATCCGAGGATGGCAAGCCACCAAATATGCCAGACCATTGCAAACCCAAAAATAAAAGCAAAAACACCCATAATAAAACCGACTGAGGTATTCCGTGGCATATGAATATCTTGATAAGACACCGACTGAGTTTTAGGCTTGTTATCAACACCTAATCCTTTTTCTTTTTGCTCCCAGAAAGCATCTATGCCACTTACAACAGGCGTATGTGCGAAATTATAAAATGGCGCAGGTGAAGCCATTGCCCATTCTAAAGTACGCCCATCCCATGGATCGCCTGTAACATCACGATACCCAGGTTTGTTTTTGTTTTTAAGGCTCACAATGATTTGCAACACTTGGAAAACGACACCGAGCGCAATAATTCCTGCACCAATAGCCGCAACAATCAGATAAGGCTGGAATCCCGTAGAGGCATCATAGTGATACATCCGCCGAGTCATGCCGAGGCCGCCTACAATATAAATGGGAACAAAAGCAACGAAGAACCCAACAAGCCAGCACCAAAAAGCACACTTACCTAGTTTTTCGTTCAGGCTAAATCCAAATAACTTAGGACACCAATAGGTCAGCCCCGCAAAGTAACCAAATACAACGCCACCTATAATTGTATTATGGAAATGAGCAACTAAAAACGAACTATTGTGCACTTGAAAATCAATGCCCGGAATAGCCAACATAACCCCTGTCATTCCACCGATTGTAAAGGTCACAAAGAAACCCATTAACCAATACATCGGCGAGGTAAACCGAATGCGACCACGATACATAGTAAACAGCCAATTAAAGACTTTAACACCCGTAGGTATTGATATGATCATGGTTAAAATGCCAAAAACGGCATTCACATTAGCGCCTGCGCCCATCGTAAAGAAGTGATGCGCCCAAACAATAAAAGATAAAAAGGTAATCGCAACAGTCGCCCATACCATGGTTGTATAACCAAACAACGGCTTTTTAGAGAACGTTGCAACAATTTCAGAGTACACCCCAAAAGCAGGCAAAACTAAGATATAAACTTCAGGGTGCCCCCAAATCCAAATCAAATTAACATACATCATTTGATCGCCACCAAAGTTGGTGGTAAAAAAGTGCATATCTAAATAACGATCTAAACCTAGTAAAGCTAAAGTCACGGTTAATACCGGAAAAACCAGCATAATCAGAATGGATGAACATAAAGCTGTCCATGTGAAAATTGGCATCTTCATCAAAGACATACCTGGGCAGCGCATTTTAATAATCGTCACAAAAAAGTTAATACCGGACAAAAGCGTTCCAATACCCGAGAGCTGAATAGCCCAAATATAATAATCCGTCCCGACCGTTGGACTATAGGCAAGCTCTGAAAAAGGAGGATATGCCAACCAACCTGCATGCGCAAAATCACCCACCAACAAAGATACATTGGCCAGCAAAGCGCCCACAACAAAAAACCAAAAACTAACCGAGTTCATAAACGGAAAAGCAACATCCCGAGCGCCAATTTGTAATGGAACGAGCAAATTAAACAAAGCAAACATTAACGGCATCGCCACAAAAAAGATCATGATCACACCATGAGCCGTAAAAATTTGATCGAAATGCTCAGGAATTAGATAACCTTCAGACGCCCCTGAGGCGAGTGCTTGCTGAATCCGCATCATCACTGCATCTGAAAATCCTCTAAATAGCATGATCAGAGCAACAATAAGATACATCACCGCAATACGTTTATGGTCTACCGTGACTATCCATTCATTCCAGAGATAGGTCCATTTTTTAAAATAAGTAATTCCGCCAACAACGGCAACACCCGCGAGTACGATAAAAGCAAGCATTGAAAAAATAATAATTTGTTGGCTCACCGGCTCATAAAGATAAGGAAAGACTTCTTTTAAATTGCTTAATTTACCTATTAATGCATATAACATGAAACATTCCTCTTCTTTTAAATTGATTCTTTTTCTATTATAAGATTGCTTGGCATCATATAGTGCATGACAATTTCATCAAATAAACCGTTATCTACACGACCGAAATAATGGACAGGATTATCAATTGATTTTGGCATGAGCGTCTCCCAAAAGAATTTTGATGTGAGTTGATCAGGCGATGCTGCTTTGACGGTTTTCACCCAATCAGCAAATTGCTCAGGTGTGGTTGAGTCTGTATCAAAATGCATGCCCGAAAAACCAATGCCTGTATAATTCGTTGCAAGCCCTCGATAGGTCCCGGGAGCATTCGCCATTAAATGCAATTGTGTTGTCATTCCTGTCATCGCATAAATTTGCCCGCCCAGCTGAGGGATAATAAATGAGTTCATAGGCGATGCGGCTGTTATCTTAAAATCAATCGGCGTGCCTGCCGGTATTTTAAGGTAATTAACCGTTGCTATTTGATAGTCAGGATAAATAAACAACCATTTCCAGTCCATTGATACAACTTCTACTTTGACCGGTTTTATTTTCGAATCAAGCGGCTTATAAGGATCTAAACTATGCGTGGTGTACCATGTGACTGTGCCTAAAATCAAAATCAGAATACAAGGGATTGTCCACCAAATAACCTCTAAAAGCGTACTGTGCGTCCATTCCGGGGTGTATTTAGCGTTATTCCCTTCGCGATAACGAAAAGCAAACCAAAGCGCCATCAAAATAACGGGAATAACCACCAACAACATGAGCACTGCCGAAAATATGATTAGTTTCAATTCTGCTTCGGCAATCATACCTTTCGGAGCAAATGCCCCCGATTTACAGCCTGCTAATACAAGCGACATCATCAAAGTAATTAATGTTTTTATCATATGTTTAACCTTGTTTAGTTTAATATTTGATTTAATTAAGCAAACGCAGCAAGGCAAGCTGCGATTAAAGCACTCGGAAATATGCCTAAATATAATAATGCTAAGCCATTCACAGAAAAAACAAACTGCGAACTCCGTGGCAAGACAATTGTAGCCGAATCTATCGGCTCATCAAAGTACATAATTTTAATTACGCGTAGATAATAAAACGCGCCGACCACTGCAAATAATAATCCAAGCACTGCAACCCATAGCAAGCCCACATCAACTAATGCTTTTAACACCAATAATTTGGTTAAAAAACCAACCATCGGTGGCACACCGGCCATTGAGAATAAAATTAGCATCATTAAGAAAGCAAGCCAGGGCTTACGCTGGTTTAAGCCTCTTAAATCATTGATATGTGTCACTTCAACGCCCCCGCGTGAGAGCAATACAATCAAGCCAAACGCACCGACTGACATTAGGGCATACACTAAGATATAATATAACGCAGCACCATAGCCTTCGGCTGTTGCAGCCAACACACCAAACAAAGCATACCCTGCATGTGAAACAGCCGAATAAGCTAACAAACGCTTAATATTAGTTTGTACGATGGCTAACAAATTACCAAGCCCCGTAGATAACAAAGCAAGTACTAAAATTAATTGCTGCCACTGCATGACTAAATCACCCCAACCCAGCATTAATAATCGCAGTAGCATACCAAGCGCTGCAATTTTGGGTGCAGCACTAATAAATAGCGTTGTCGTACTAGGTGCGCCGTCATATACATCGGGTGCCCACATGTGAAACGGTGCTGCAGCGAGCTTAAATGCAACGCCTACCACTAAAAATACCAAAGAAAAAATCAGTAAGCCTTGCTGCTCTTGAAAAATAGGCGTGGCGAGCGCTTCTGTAATACCTTCAAAATCGAGCGCGCCGGTTGCACCAAATAAAAGCGACATGCCATATAATAAAATCCCTGATGCCATCGCACCCATCACAAAATATTTCATGGCAGCTTCTGCCCCGTCGGTTTCTGTTCGACGAATGGCGGTCATGGCATATAAAGGCAAAGACAAAAGTTCAAGGCCCAAATAAATCGTTAAGAGCGAGTGCGCTGAAACCAACACCAACATACCAAGTGTTGCAAAAAGCGCGAGTACGGTGTAATCCCCTGCTGGAATACTGCGTTCTTCTAAATATTCTCGGCCATAAAACAAACTCAAAAAAACAGTGATACCTATAAAAATTTTCATGAGATGTGCCATGTCATCACTGATAAATGCGCCTGAAAACAAAAGTGTTCTACCCTGTCCTAAACATAGCGCGCTTTCAATTACGACAAGTAACAAGCCTATCGATGCAACAGTAAATACGATACTGTCCCCTCGGCGTGGAAAGAATAAATCACCTAATAATGCAACACACGCAGCAATCAAAAGTGTGATTTCTGGAAGTGCTAAATGCATGTGGCTGAGTAATGCGGTTGTCATAATTTAACCTTGATTTTTAATGTTGTATCTACGGACTGATGTACATAATCAAGCATCGGCTGTGGATACACACCCATACCAATCACCATCAGTGCAAGCAGTACATAAGCACTGGTTTCGAACTTAGATAAATCTTTCAGTGCTGCCACAGGCTTATGCACTATCGGGCCGAAAATCACGCGTTTGTACATCCAAAGCGTATAGGCCGCCCCAATAATCAGGGTTGTTGCAGCCCAAAATGTAATCCAGAAGCCTGCTTTCATGCAGCCTAAAATCACCATGAACTCCCCAACAAATCCAGACGTGCCAGGCAAGCCTGCGTTCGCCATCGCAAACAACATAAAAAACGATGCAAATATGGGCATTGATTTCACAATCCCACCAAAATCACTGATATTTCGTGTGTGCATGCGGTCATACACAAAGCCAACGCCTGCAAACATCGCACTAGATACAAATGCATGCGAAATCATAATAATAATCGCACCTTCCAATACAAGCCCCGCACTTTGAAGATTTGCATCATCTGCCATCATGAATAAAGCAAAACAACCGAGCGTTACAAAACCCATATGCGAAATCGAAGAATAAGCAATTAAACGCTTCATGTCGGTCTGGATAATCGCGACCAACCCAACATATACGACAGCAATCAACGATAAAGCTATCATGGCGGGTGCAAAATAGTGACTCGCATCAGGCACAATCGGTAAAGCAAAGCGTAAAAAGCCATACGCTCCGAGTTTTAATAGCACTGCAGCTAATACAATCGAGCCGCCTGCAGGTGCCTCTGTATGCGCATCGGGCAACCAAGTGTGCACCGGAAACATCGGAATTTTAATCGCAAACCCAAAGAAAAAGGCAATAAATATTAAAATCTGCGCGGTCATGCTTATATTTAATGCATATAACGCATCTAAGCTAAACGAGCCTGCTTGATAACCCAAATATAAAAACGCGGCAAGCATCAGCACCGAGCCCAAAAAAGTATACAAAAAGAACTTAATGGCCGCATATACCCGATTATCTGAGCCCCAAACCCCAATAATTAAATACATTGGAATTAAAGTCGCCTCCCAGAAAATATAAAATAAAATTACATCAAGACTCGCAAACACACCTACGAGCAAACCCTGCATAATTAAAAAAGAAGCAATATATTGCGGCACACGGGTTTTAACGCTTTCCCAGGTTGCAAGTATGACAATCAGATTTGTAAATACACTTAAAGTAATCAGTAACAGCGACAAGCCATCAATACCTAAATGATAAGTAAGCCCGAGTGAGGGCAACCACGAGAATTGCTCAACCCACTGCATGCCGGGTTTTGAAATATCAAAGCCTGCAATCAGCGGCACACACAGACAAAGGCTAACTAAAACCCCTAACAATCCTAATCCTCTTGCAATATTAGGGCGTGCGTCATCCCCAAAGGCAACTATTAAAATGCCCATTACAATCGGAAACCAAATGAGTAAACTCACCATATGCTGCATCTTATCCCCTTCATTATCCCAGCAACAACCAGCCTAAAAAGGCCAATAAACCAAACGCCATAAACGTCATGTAGTGATAGACATAACCACTTTGAAATACGCGTCCTTTATTTGCGAACCAACGCACCAGGCGTCCTGTGCCATTCACCATTGCACCATCAATTAATGTCTGGTCTCCCGCGCGATACAACAACCGGCCAAGCCTTTCTGTGCCCAGATATTGAACGCATCGTCTGCCACGGCGTGATCTAAAGCAGCTTGATAAGTCTGCTGGGCCTTTGCATACCTGCCCATCTGTTCATACTTAAGGGCGACACTGTACAGTGCTATTCCAATGC
>JASJHH010000101.1:0-18669 GCA_033791145.1 Legionella sp. | reverse complement strand
ACTCAATGATAAAAAGCGTCTACGATGACAAACTTCATTCATTCGGCACGCAATACAAAGATTTTTTCATGCGATGGAAAAACCATATGCAATTTTTCTTTCGCAAGCTGTTCAACCCTTGCAGGGGTTGCAAGACTCGCTTGTTCTAATAGCAACTGTCCCCATTGTAATTGTAAGTAATGCGTTTTTTGACTGGCCATTTGCACCTGACCACAAGTAACACGGTGCAGTTTAATCACATATACAACCGAGAGTGCGCTCATCAGCACACAAAACAGCAATCCGATTTGTAAAAACATTTGAGTTGAACATTGGATTCTTATCCCTTGTCCTTGAAACAGAGCACTCTGTTGAATCACCTTGGCTGCAGTGTTCATGACGTTTTCTCTCCTATCCTAAGAACTGCACTGCGTGAACGAACATTTACATCTATTTCTTCATCGGTTGGCTTAATCGCCTTACCAATTCGTTTAAAATCTGTTTTAGTATCTATATCCATTACGGGTAAATTACGTGGGAGTCGAATTCCTTCTTCTTCTGCCTTCATAAACCGTTTTACAATTCTGTCTTCAAGTGAATGAAAACTAATCACGGCCAAACGCCCTTCGGGCGCTAGTACTTGTACGCATTGTTTTAAACCTTTAGATAAATCATCTAGTTCTTCATTTATATAAATACGAATTGCTTGGAACACACGTGTTGCAGGATGTTTATGTTTTTCCCATGCTGGATGTGCTTCTTTTACGATTTCAGCTAATTCTGTCGTGGTCGTAATTGGGCCTAGTTCTGTACGCTTTCGTATGATTGCACGTGAAATCCGTCGTGCAAATCGTTCTTCTCCATAGGTTTTAAATACATCAGCCATTTCAGCTTCGCCACTTCGGTTGACAAATACTTCAGCTGTTAAACCTTGCGTGGCATCCATTCGCATATCAAGTGGGCCTGTTTGCATAAAACTAAACCCGCGTTCAGCTTGATCAAGCTGAGGCGAAGAAACACCTAAATCTAACAAAATACCTGAAATTTTTTGATTAATTTCTAAATCCTTCGCAATATTTAAAAGATTCGCAAAAGAATCTTGAACCGGTAAAACGCGGGTATCTTGTTTAAATAATTTTTTTGCATGCGAAATCGCATCTGCATCTTTATCTAATACAATCAAGCGACCCAAAGGCCCAAGTGCATCCAGAATCACTTGCGAGTGCCCGCCTCGCCCAAACGTACCATCCACATAAATACCATTCGGCACTAGCTTTAAGGCATCAATTGCCTCTTCGAGTAAAACAGGTTTATGTGTGCCTATCATTTAGAAAACTCCACGATCATCATAAAAAGAAAGTTTTCATTTCATCAGGTAATCCATCACCTGATGATTCTTCTTTGAGCCACTCAGCACGTTTCGTTTGCCAAGCTGCCTCATCCCAAATTTCAAACTTATTACCTTGCCCAATAAGCATCGCGCGTTTTTCAAGACTTGCATAATCTCTTAATAGTGGCGGAAGCAATGCACGCCCATTGCCATCTAAATTAATATCTGTTGCATGACCTATGAGTAATCGCTGAATACGCCTTGCTGCTACATTAAAGCTTGGCAAGCGTTGCAAACCTTTTTCAATGGTTTGCCATTCGGCTAAAGGATACAGTAATAAACAGGTTTCTTCGGTATCAATTGTGACAACGACTTGCTCGCCTAACCCTTCACGGTATCGTGATGGCATGGCAAAACGGCCTTTGCTGTCCAAATTAATGGCGTTGATTCCACGAAACATGGTTTTTACTGCAGGGTTCCCCCCACAATCCTCCACTTTTTTATTAGTTTAAACCACTTTCTAACACTATAGAACAGATAAATGGGAAATCAAGAATAAAAACATAAACTTAAGCCACTTGCTCTAAAAACCATGCATTTTAAGGCAAATTTATATACATTACCAGAGATCAAAAACAAGGTAGATTGACCAATCAAAGAGCTGGCAGTATAATGCGCACTATTTATTTCGTTGTAAGAGGGTTAATCATTATGCCAAAGCAAATTATTATTAAGTATGAAGCGTTCAGCCAGCCCGCATCTATTCTACAAGAAGATAATAATATCTATCACCTCGTGATTGATGGCGGCCACGGCACTGCAAACAATGATGGCTCTCCCTTACAGCTTAACGATCGAAACGTTGACACTATCAGCCATCAAATTAAGGCTGCAGAAAAAGCAGGTTTAAAATTTAAAAGTATTACATTAACCTCTTGTTTTTCTGCTTCATTCGTCCCACTTTTTAAAAAAATATTGGCTGATGATGGCATGATTTTCTGCCAAACCTTATCGAGCACTGCTAATGCAAATAAAGCTTTAACAGCGGCATCAAAATATAGTAATGATTTGACTTTATTAAATTTAGCCATTCTAAAAAATAAATTTGATAACACAAGAGAACTAAAAAATAATGCTGAATGCTTCCTAAGCGATGCTATCTATACAAAAGCAGATGATACCTTACATTGTTTTAAATTTAACAATTTAGATACTGCACTAGCTCGGCATAACCATATAATTGATCGACCCGATCAATCAAAGGATACAAAAGAAGAACTCAATGCATGTGAAAATTATTTAAAAAAAACTATTAACGTGTCTACCAAAAGTTTAGATTTTGAAGCTTTAGAACAAGCTATTCTTGGCGTTCATTTTAGATTTGATATCCAATCTATGCTGCTAACTGACATAGATAAAATTGAACCTTTAGATGCGCAAATTTTTGCAGACCAAGCTCCTATCAATTTAAAAGCTCATTATAACGAGAAATACTCATATCTCATCACTGATACGAACCAAAACCCAGCGCCTATTGCAGCTTATCTTTTTGCAATGCCACGAGGTAACGATGAATTACTCATTGGTAATATTGGGGTCAATCCAGATATAAATTACCGAAGAAAAGGTCTTGCTTCAAAGCTATTCAAAAAAATTACGGAACAAGCTGACAAAGAAAACAAAACACTTCAATTGCGAGTACTTCAAAATAACACTCCGGCCATTAAGCTATATGAAAAATTTGGATTTGAAAAAACAAGCGACACTTCTGACGGTTACCAATGGATGGCTCGTAAACCAAATGCACCTAAGGTTCTACCAACGCCAATAGATGGCATTACGCCAGAACCCACCCAAACAAATTATAGCTTTATGCTAAAGTTCATGGCTTTTGGTATTGGTGTGACTCTACTTTTGTTAGCTGCAGCTTTTTTCCCGCCATTCGCACTCGTCGCAAGCGCAAGCTATGCGACATCTGGTGCTTGTGCTGTTGGCGGGTTAGCAAGCCTTGGATTTTTTGGCCACATGGTGCATCATGATAATCAGCAAAATAAACAGGCTTCACCTGTCATTTAATCATATCATGCGAGTAAAAAACTTATGAATTATTTAGAAAAATTGTTTGGTGCGCAACTTTGGACTTTACACGTTGCTGCAGCTTTATTTTGTACTTTAATAATCCACTTTGTTTCTTCTCGTATAACACTAAAGCTCGCAAGCAAAGCAGAACAAAAAAAAGTGTTATATGCCGAAGCTTTTCTTCGCGCTATTTATAAGCCTTTGGCACTCATGATATGGCTCGTTGGTTTAGCCACAGCTTGCATGTTGAGTTTTCCCAACAAACAAGATGCTTGGATATTTGAATATCTTGATCCCATTAAAAAAACAGGCATTGTATTCGCGCTCACCTGGGCCACCATTCGTTTTATTCGAAAAGTAGAAACCCTTACCATTCAAAGCCATAAAAATCGTAGTAAAAAAAGTAAAGAAATAGATGAAACCATGATACATGCGATTGCACTGTTATTAATTATTACAACCATTGTTATCGGTGGCATGAGTATTATGCAGTTGTTTGGCTTACCGATTTCAGGCTTACTTGCTTTTGGTGGAATTGGTGGTGCAGGTATTGCGTTTGCATCGAAAGATTTACTGGCTAATTTTTTTGGTGGCTTAGTTGTCTATATGGATAAGCCTTTTAAAGTAGGTCACTGGATTCGCTCACCCGATAAAAACATTGAAGGTACGGTTGAACATATTGGCTGGCGTGTGACACGGCTTCGAACGTTTGATAAACGTGCGCTTTATGTACCGAATAGCTTTTTCTTAATTATTAGTGTTGAAAATGCCTCACGCATGCTGAACCGACGTATTAAAACATTGGTAGGATTACGCTACGAAGATGCCGATAAAATCAATGCAATTATCAAAGATATTACAAGCATGTTAGAAAGCCACCCAGATATCGACAACAAACAAAATATTTTGGTTTATCTCAACGAATTTGGCGCCTCATCCTTAGATATTTTGGTGGATGCCTTTACTAAAAGTATTAAACGCGCCGAATATATTCCCGTTCGTCATGATGTTTTTATGAAAGTATTAGAGATTATTGCATCGCATGGCGCTGAATGCGCTTTTCCAACACAAACGCTTTTTGTGAATAATGATTAATACTATGAGCAATTAACAGCTTAAAGGTCATAGTATTGATCATTATAGGTAATGGTATCTTTAAAATAAAAACCACTTCAACTTGGTTTCATTTTGAAATGAGTGAAGGTCTTTATCCAAGAGAAGATCAACAGCTGTTGGCATATACGGATGTCGTTAGGTTCGGGATACTATAGCGATGCATTAAGTAAATCTTCTGTCTCCAATGACTCTACCGGTGTAATCGTTAGTGACTTTCCGTCAGTTCTTAATTTAACAAGCGCCCCTTCTTTTATATTCAAAAGCTCTAAAATAGCGCGATCTAAAACAAGCGCTTTGCTGTTGCCATATTTAACTAATTTTTTAAGCATATTATCCGCTCTTTTTTATTTAATATAATTTATTTTATATTACCATGTACTGACAAAATTAGTATGTTTATTTTACATTGTAAAATATAATTTATAAAACAATGCACTAATAAAATTAATTACTTTAAAATTTATGTTTATTCGAAGAAAAATAAAACTGCTTATTTCCAAAATCGGGTAACCCATTTGAAACACCTGAATCATCTTCAGGAAACATACCTAATAACAACAAATTATTCGAAGACTTAATTTTTGAAGGCTTCCAAATTTGGTCTAAATTCGCTTCAGAAATAAACCGTTTGAGTTTAGGACATTTCTCTTTTATCAAATGAACTAACTCAGGCCGCCTACTTAACCCTATCAGATGCATGTCACTTACTTTTTTTAAAAAAGCAGGTTTTATTACATCAAAGTTAACCTCTCTCCCTGAAGCAGCTTTATTTGGCATGAGTAATTGAATAAACACCTGAACATTGTCTTTTTTAATTGCTTCAAATAAATACTCAGCACCTAAAACCACACCTTGCTGGTTTAAAACCCCAATTATTTTTTTAGATAAAAGCGTATTATTTGCTTCAATCGATGCAAGCAAACACAGCTCACTTAACTCAGGTTTTGGCAAGGCAAGCAATAACTGAAGAGAAAGCAATGTGCCGATGCCTTTATCAATTGCAGCAATAAGCATTTTTGATGTTATTTTTTCTTTTTTATTTTTAAGCGCCCTTCTAATTTGATCAGCATTGCCCTGATTAATTGCCGCTAATAATCTCATGAGCCTTACTCAAGCGTTGCTTCAAACGTTTTATAACGCCCTTGATGATCGATTATCACGCCACCGGGTTTAAAATATAAAATACGTTTTGCAATTTTATGAATAAAATGTCGACTATGGCTCACAGCTATCAACGTGCCTTTATAATGTGACAACGCTTCACCTAACGCTTCAATCGTTTCTAAATCCAAGTGATTCGTCGGCTCATCAAGTAGAATTACATTAGGAAACTCAAGCATCACTTTGGCAAGCAATAACCGAGCTGCTTCACCCCCGCTCAAAGTTAAAATATCTTTCTCTACATCGTTTTTTACAAATAACATACGCCCTAGCATTTTTCTGATTTGTTGGTCATCAGCACCACGGGTTTCCTCTGTTAGCCATTGCAAAACACTCATATTTCGATTCAAGAGCTCATGATGGTCTTGCGAAAAATAGCTAATCCGTGCCTCATGCCCCCAGGTAACGTTACCTGCGTCTTGCTCTAAATGCCCAGCTAAAAGCTTCATCATGGTTGACTTACCAATTCCGTTCACCCCCATGATGGCAATTTTTTCACCGCGAGCAACCTGAAACTTTATTTTTTCAAATAAAATTTTATCTTTAAAACTTTTTGCCAAATTTTCTACCTGAAGCACGTGCTTGCCAGAAGGCCGTGACTCTGTAAATTGAAAGTTCGGTGCAACCCGAGAGGAATGCTTGATATCTGGGATTTCTACTTTTTCAATCATTTTCATACGCGAACGCGCTTGCGCTGCTTTCGAGGCTTTTGCCCCAAACCTATCAACAAAACGTTGCATCTCTGCAACTTTACCTTCAGCTGACTTTTTCTCAACAGCTTTTTGTTCTTCTACTAATTTTTTAGCCGCTAAAAATTTAACATAACTACCTTTGTATGATCTTACTTCACCATAATCAATATCTAAAATATGATTCGAGACATGATCAATAAAATCAACGTCATGTGAAATAAAAACCAATAAGCCTTGAAATTCTGATTTAAGAAATTTCTCAAGCCAACGAATCGATAAAATATCTAAGTGATTGGTCGGTTCATCTAATAATAAAATCGAAGGTTTCTGAAATAAAACTTGTGCAAGTAATACACGGAGCTTATAACCACCTGATAATGCTTTCAGTGGTTTATCAAAATATTGCGGCAAAATACCTAAGCCGGTCAAAATGCTTTCAGCTTCTGCTTCTGCCGTATAGCCATCATAATGCGCGACGACTTCTTCTAATTCAGCCAGACGAAATCCTTTTTTATCCGTCCATTCCTCATCAACAAACAAAGCCTCGCGTTCTTGTAAAGCCTTCCATAATGCAGCCTTTCCTTGCAATACGATATCGCGAATCGGTGTGTTTTCGTAACGAAATTGATCTTGCTTCAACCAACCCACACTGGCGTGTTTTGGAATCATAACCTCACCTGAGGTTAACTCTTCTTCACCAGTGAGCAATCTAAACAAAGTAGATTTTCCAGCGCCATTAGCACCCACCAATGCGTAAGAACTTCCTGAGTTCAGCTGTAAATTAACATCTAAAAATAATAATTTTCTGCCATACGCCATGCCCACTTGTTTGAGCGCGATTGTACACGGTTCGTTCATTAAATTTCTCTATTTTTATGGCAGCATGCGTGTCAGCACATCATCGTTTTGAATCAGCCAATGCTTTAGAGCACCTGCTATATGCAAAGCAACCAAGCTTGATAATATCCAAGCAATGGTTCCATGTGTGGTATACATCCAATCTGCCAAATTTTCATTCGGTGCCAGGGCTGGAAATGGTACACGAAACCAACCAAAATAGACAGGAATTTTATTTGAGGCCGTCGCCATGAGCCAACCTGACAACGCCATGGTAATTAAAAATAGATATAATGCATACTGCACCGCACCCGCTAAAAAACATTCCCACTTAGGCGTACTTGATGGCAATTTAGGTTTACCTGCAAGCAGCATCCAAACCAAACGAACCAGCATTAACCCTAAAATCGTAAGCCCTACAGATTTATGCAGCATATAGGCCATTGCTTTAAAAGCACTGGGCATGTCACTCAGAAAAAATCCAAAACCTAACATGCCAAATACTAAAATTGCTACAAACCAATGTAAGTATTTAAATCCTATAGAATAAACGACAACATCCGTGTGCTTATATTTCATTAAATACTCCTACAATGCTCTTCTGTTTCTTGCACTGTTGTTTCTGTTAAATCTAATAATTCACGAATCGCCACAAAAAACATGGTGTAATTTAAAACACCACTTGAGCGAAGCTCTGCTACCACCTGATACCAACGCGCAATCAATGTCTCATAGGTTTCTGCCCACACCTTTAGGCCGGTTTGTTTTTTCGATGCTTTCGCTTCAAATTTTAGAATCGCTGCCGTTAATTTACGCTGCTGCGCATCTAAATCATCTCGAAGTGCTTCACGAGATAATGCCTCCCAGTGTGTATCGGTTGGATGCTCTATTAAATGCACGCGTACCCAGGTTAATTCTAAAAACTCACCCAGATCAAAATAAAGCTGACCAACGCTCACAACAGGTATATTTTGCTCTTCTGCAATTTCAATAATATCCATCGCAAAAAACAACGTTCGATTGGCTGTTAGTTCATCTGCCATAGCCTTAGGCAAACCCAATGCACGATAATGCGCTGCTTGTGCAATATAGGTTTTTCTCTGTGGCTCACTTAAAATAGTCAAAAGTGCGCTTTTTAAATTAGATACACCTTCTGCATAACGATTAATCGTATCTGTCATATCAAGATGCATTCGCTTACAACGTAAAAACCAACGTGCTGTTCGTCTGAGTAAACGCACACAACTCACCATAATTTCTGTTTGATGCGTTGCCTTAATAGAGACATCAAGCGCTTCTAATTTTTCCCAAATAGAACCCATATTAAAAACATCTCGCGCTATCATATACGCCCGAACAATAGCAGATACCGGTGCCCCTGTTTCATCTTGCAGACGATAAACAAAACTAAATCCCATCTCATTGATCATAATATTACTCAGCGTTGTCGCAATAATTTCACGCCGAAGTGGATGCTCTTTAATGTCTGTTTTAAAACTTGATTGTAAAGGCTTTGGAAACGCAGCTATTAAATATGGCAGCAAGTAAGTATCTTCAGGAATATCTGATGCCAAAATAGCCGTCTTCAAATGAATTTTACTGTAACAAAGCAAGGTACTAATCTCAGGGCTTGTGAGGCCTTTTCCGAGTGATTTTCGCTCGGTTAAAACTTTTTCAGTCGGCATAAACTCAAGCGCTCTATCAAGCTTTCCTTCTTGCCCTAGTATATTTAAATACCGGCTGGTTAAATCAACTGTTCGCCCTGCTTGTGCAACCAACAAACTAATTGCACGTGTTTGCAAAATATTATCTCGTAACACCAGTTGCGCAACTTCATCTGTCATAGAAGCCAATAAAGCATTTCGATTTTGAAAGCTTAATTGCTTCGTTTTTAGCTGTTGATTCAATAAAATCTTAATGTTGACTTCTTTATCTGAACAATCAACCCCTGCTGAATTATCAATAAAGTCCGTATAAATTAAACCACCGTTTAAGGCATATTCAATGCGTGCGAGTTGCGTTAAACCTAAATTACCGCCTTCACTTACCACGCGACAGCGCAATTGATTGGCATTCACACGAATCAAGTTATTCGCATGATCTCCTACCTCAAAATGATTCTCCGAGGTCGCTTTTACAAACGTCCCAACGCCCCCACTCCAAAGTAAATCAATTTCAGCCTTTAATATTGCTTGAATCAGCTCATTCGGTTCAACCGTTTTTTGATTCAGTCCAAATAGTACTTTCATTTCTTTACTAACAGGAATTGATTTTGCCGTCCTAGAAAAAACACCACCCCCTTTGGAAATCAAAGCAGGTTCGTAATCAGTCCAATTAGAACGCGGCAAATCAAACAAACGCTGACGCTCTTTAAAACTCGTCGCAGCATGAGGGGTTGGATCAATAAAAATATGGAGGTGATTAAATGCGGCTACCAGTCTAATATGCTTAGATAACAACATACCATTTCCAAACACATCTCCTGCCATATCCCCCACACCAACCACTGTGAAATCAGTGGTCATAATATTTGTACCCATCTCATAAAAATGCCGTTTGACAGACTCCCACGCCCCTCTTGCCGTAATACCCATTTTTTTATGATCGTAGCCAATTGAGCCACCTGAGGCAAACGCATCACCTAACCAAAATCCATATTCTTTTGAGATATCATTCGCAATATCAGAAAAAGTCGCCGTACCTTTATCAGCTGCAACCACAAGATATGGGTCGTCTTCGTCATAACAAACAACGGATTGGGGCTTAATTAATTCATTGTCATGATAATTATCCGTAATATCTAATAACCCACGAATGAATTGCTGATAACACGCAATACCTTCAGCTAAAATTTCTTCTCTTGTACCGCCTTCTGGCAAGCGCTTTGCAACAAAACCACCTTTCGCACCACTTGGCACAATCACCGCGTTTTTAACTTGTTGTGCTTTCATCAGTCCAAGCACTTCTGTTCTAAAATCTTCTTTTCTATCTGACCAACGCAGGCCCCCTCGCGCAACTTTATCACACCGCAGGTGCACCCCTTCAAATCTTGATGAATACACAAAAATCTCAAACATAGGATAAGGCTTTGGCATACCAGATATTGCTTTGCTATCTAATTTAATCGCAATATAATTTTTAAATTTTTCATCTGTACTTTCTTGATAATAATTTGTTCTTAAGGTTTTCATCATCACTTGCATGAACTGCCGAATAATTTTGTCTTCATCTAAATTACTCACATGATCAAGCTTGGCCGAGATTGTTTTTTTAAGCGCTTTTATTTTTCTATCACGCAGTTTAATATTCTCAGGTTGAAAACGCGTTTCAAATAATTCAACTACTTTTGAGGTAATCTCACTGTGTTTAACAAGCGCTAATTCCATATAATCTTGACTAAATGCAGAACCAATTTGCTTGAAGTATTTGGCATAGGTTCTTAACATAGCAACTTGTCGCCAATTAAGCCCTGCTGCAAGCACTAAACGATTAAAGCCATCGTTTTCAGCCTCTTCAAACCAAACACGCTTAAATGCTTCTTGAAAACACACATGAAGACACGCAACATCAACATTATCTTCACGTGTATATTCCATGACAAACTCATTAATCCAAACCTCTTTGCCATCTTGTAAGTTCAGCATATAAGGTCTTTCACTAATAGCCCGCATCCCTAAGCATTCAAGAATAGGTAAAACATCCGATAACACCAGTGTCTCATCATGTTGATATAATTTAAGTCGAAAGCCTTCTTTCCCTTCTTCTTTTAAATAATAAAAATGCATCCCCAATGGATTGTCTTCTGAGAGTGCCTCAATATGCTTAATATCAGATATGGCTGTCTTCGGTAAAAAACGACTGGTATAAGACAGCGGAAAAGCGTTTTTATATCTCGAAAATAATTGCTCCGCTACTTCTTCATCTAAACCTTCTAATAAAAAATGTTGTAAATCATCTATCCAAGAGCGTCCTATTTCAACCAAACGCTTCTCGAGTGCCTCAAAATTATATTTGTTTTTATCCCCTGGATTCAGACGAATCACAAAATGAATACGTGCTAAAACAGATTCTGAAAAATACGTTGAAAAAATAATATTTTCCGTGCCAAATGTCTCGCTTAATACGCCTTGCATTAGCTTTCTAAGATCAGTATTAAAACGCTCTTTAGGCACATAAACCAAACAAGAAACAAAACGCCTGTATACATCCATACGCGAAAACATACGAATTCGTCTGCGTTCTTGCATATGAAAAATACCCATCGACATTTCAAGCAACTCATCTTCCGAGGCTTGAATTAAATCATCTCGTGGCAACGTTTCTAAAATATTAAGCAGCACCTTACCCGCATGACTTCGCGGATTAAGCTTTGAGTTTTGCAACACACAAGCGACTTTATGACGCAAAAAAGGAATATGCCTTGGGTTCGTATTATAAGCCGCTGATGTATATAACCCTAAAATCCGCCGCTCACCAATCACCTCACCTTTTTCATTAAATCGTTTAATGCCTATGTAATCCATATAGGTATCACGATGTACAGTTGATAAACGATTAGTCTTAGAAGCCACCAAAATATTAGAAGATAAAGTTAATTTCTGTGCCTCAGGCGTTAACTCGGACAGTGTTCGCTTATCCGATTGATTGAGCGCTTCACGTAATACACCAAACCCTGTTTCAGGCAGAGATTTTAAATAAATCTCTCCTTTAAGATGTGTGAGCTCATAATCGCGTATCCCTAAAAAAGTAAAATGATGATCTTCAATCCATTTTAAAAACAACTGCGTTTCTTCTATTTCAAAAGCATCTAAACTTGCCGGTGCGTGCTCTAACTCTTCAATACTAGCCCGCAAACGCTCCCGCATAAAAGACCAATCATCAACCACTGCACGATTAATCTGAAGCACACGTTCAAGTTCTTTTTTTAATGTCGCTAATCTTTTTGTATCTGTTTCTTTATCTATTTCTATGACAATCGCAGCTTCAACAATCACATCAGGCCGTGACGCACCTAAACGTGGAAAAACACCCGTGACAAGACGATCTTTACCTCGCTCAAGACGCATGCCGCCCATATACATAATCAAATGTGAAGAAAACCCCATTCGATTGACTGTCATTCGAATACTATCGACTAAAAAAGGTTCATCATCTGCCACAACTTCAAGTACTGTATGTCGGGTTCTCCAACCATCTTCTTCAATAGAGGGATTATAAAGTTGAATCTGGGGTTTATTCACCTTGCGTTTTTGAATCGTCGACCAAAAATGAATGCCTGCACACGCTAAGCCTTCAATGGTCCAGTCTTGTAAGTCTTCAAATCCAACTGTATCTAAGAATTGACGTATAAATTCAATACAAAGTGCTGATTTTTTTTTAGTCAACTTATTGTTAATACATTTCAAAACGTCTTCAATAATACGTGCTTTACCTGTTTCAAATGTGTGCGTCATACCCTCACCCCTCAATAAGAATTGGCGTACCAACTGTTACCCAGTCGGCCAATGCAATCAGGTCTTGATTGCGCATACGGATACATCCATGAGACCCAGGCACCCCAAGTGGCGTTGAATCGGGTGTGCCGTGAATATAAATAAAACGTCCTTGTGTATCAACTGCTCCGCCTTGATTAAATCCAGGCTCAAGGCCTTTTAACCATACAATACGCGTTAATATCCAATCCCTTTCAGGATGTTTCTGAGCCAATGCGTCGGTATAAATTTCACCGGTCCATTCGCGGGCAATAAACACGCTATTTTCAGCATGATCGCATCCTATGATTTGATGCACAGCATGCTTACCGCGCGGCGTACATTCGCTATTCAACTTTTCACCCACACCATTTTTTGCTGTTGATATAGTATAGGTCTGTAATAAATCATTATCCTCAAAACATTGTAAAATTTGAGAATTAACAGAAATCATAATGTCTTGTTTAAGCATGTCCAATGGCCACCGTTTTCATATTCACAAAAGCTAAAACCCCTTCACGTGCGAGTTCACGCCCGAATCCTGATTGCTTAATCCCACCAAAAGGCACCCGTGGATCAGATGTTACTTTACCATTCACAAAACAAGTCCCTGCTTCAAGCACATCTGTTGCAAGCTGCTCACCACGCATTTCATCTTGTGTAAATATCGACGCACCTAGGCCATACATAGTCTGATTGGCGAGTTGCAACGCCTCATCTTCATCAGCTGCAGTAATCAATGCAATCACAGGTCCAAATATTTCATCATCAAAAGCAGGCATCCCAGGCATAACATCCGTCAAAATTGTAATCGGATAATAAAATCCGGCCTGATTGTCTGGCATTACGCCACCTAAATTTAATTTTGCGCCTTTTTCTACAGAGGCTTTCACTTGTGCATGCACTGTATCGCGTAAATCAGCTCGCGCCATCGGCCCCATCACTGTGTTTTTATCAAGTGGATTACCTATGATATATTTTTTAATGCTTTGTTTGATTGCTTCAAATAATTGATTTTGTATCGATTCAACAACAATAATCCGTTTTGCTGCAATACAAACTTGCCCTGTATTATTTAATCGTGAAGCAACAATCGCATCTGCTGCAAGTTTAATATCTGCATCATGCAGCACAACCGCAGGGTCGCTCCCGCCGAGCTCAAGCACCACTCGTTTTAAATGCTTGCCAGCCTCGGCAGCAACAACAGCACCTGCTTTAGCGCTACCTGTAAACGTCACCCCCACCACAGCATCATGTGCAATCACATCAGCCGCAACCGCGTTATCCAATGCTGCATGCTGAAACACATGCTTTGGAAACCCAGCTTCTAAAAATAATTCGGCAATGGCAATGCCTGTGCCTGTTGATATCGGCGCATGTTTCAAAATAGTTGTATTTCCTGCTGCAATTGCGGGTACCGCATATCTAAAAACCTGCCAAAATGGAAAGTTCCAAGGCATTATAGCAAAAACAACACCCAGTGGTCGATAGACCACTTTTGTGCTTTTCATATCGGTTTTTACAGTTTCTGTCTCAAGATATTTTGGTGTATGCGTTGCATAGTGCTCACACACCCAAATGCACTTATCAATTTCACTTAAACCCGCTGTAATCGGCTTTCCCATTTCAGAGGCCATAAGGCGCGCATATTCATCCTTTTTAGCACGCAAGCTATCTGCCAGTTTTAAAATACAGGCTTGTTTTTCAGCCCAAGCAGTTTTGCGCCACGTTTGATAAGCAGCTTCTGCATCTGTAACACAGGCATAAGCTGCTTCTTTTGAAAGCACGGGATACGACTGAATCACAGCTTCAGTCGCAGGGTTAATCGTTTGAATCATCATAAAACCTAAGCTCAACCAAATCTTTAGATTTTATGCTACCTGTGCAATGACATCAATCGAAAATTCTTATTTTTATAAATTTCATTTTTATTTTTTGTGATGACTAACTTGTCGTACATATTTGTTTTGGATTACATAGATTATTCTGTGTAGACCATTTACATTGCTGGCCAATCGCAGGATTTCCTGTGCTTTCATGGTAGCCAGTGCAGTTAGCTTCCGTTGTTTGTTCAGTGCAACGCGCATGTTGATAGTTGGGCAACGGGTCACTCGAGCAAGATGGATAATCAGACCAACTGACACTAGACATAAGACCAAGCAAAGTTACACTTGCAATACGTAAGATTAATTTATTCATAACCAACCCCTTAGATTAAATTCCAATTAAATTCAAGTTACACTGTATCATTATAGACCACCTTAAAGAATTGGAATAAATTTGCTTGTGATTAAATATCACAAACTAAAGTTCTCGCGGCATCATACAGGAGAATATGCTATGATTTAGAAACAATACCTATCTCGTGCTAAATAATAATTATGAATTTATTTCGTTCTATTTTATCTTGCTTAAGCGCACTCCTGCTCATTCCAAGTGCTGCACTCGCTTTTCCACAAGGCTGTGAACTCAGTGGTTTTGGCTTTGATGATCCGTATGTGACGTTTAACGACGGCGGTAATCAAACTTATTTTTTAATTCAAAATCATTCTAATCTTAAGCTTGAACTTAGACGTGTTGAAACAGAAGATAGATTTATGAGCCCTAAATTACCCAGCACATTAAACCCTAACAAATGGTCTGCTTTTGCATCTGATCTCAGCGATGTACATTTTCAGTGTTTTTCAAATGCTGATGGAAAACTAGCGCGTGTTAATTGCCGTGAAGTACTCACTATTTGTCAATATCCACGGGTTAAATTTGCTTTAAGCAATATGGGCAGTTATTGGGTTTCAACCAATAAACCACAAAAACAAATTATTCGTGATTCAATCAAAAAAGGTATTTTATTGCGCTGGTAAATTTAAATTTTACGACTATGATGAGTATTACTAAGATTAAGTAAGGACAAAAAAACATGGCCAAAACACCTTCTTCCATGCTCCCCCTCGGCACACCAGCACCAGGATTTTCACTGACAGATGTAATAACTAATTCAGCGATTAACTTACATCAATCGGATAATCAAGAACTCGCAACCGTTATTTGTTTTATTTGTAATCATTGCCCGTATGTGAAACATATTAATCTAGCACTCACAGCACTTGCGAATGATTATATCCCTAAAAACATACGACTCATTGCGATTAATTCAAACGATACCGATAATTACCCTGATGACTCCCCTGAAAACATGAAACTAACAGCCGAAACAGAAGGCTATACTTTTCCCTATTTGTTTGATGAAACCCAAGAGGTCGCTAAAGCGTATCACGCAGCGTGTACCCCTGACTTTTTTGTGTTTGACCAAGAGTTACAACTAGCCTATCGCGGACAACTCGATGACTCAAGACCTGGCAATGGCATCACACCAAGTGGCGCATCCATTCGTGAAGCACTCAACTGCTTGATTCGCGGAGAAGCAGTGTCCAGCACACAAAAACCAAGCATTGGCTGTAATATTAAGTGGAAAGAAAGCCAAACGGTATAAGTGCATTCACAACACCCTTAATATCTCTTGAGTCGGCGTAAAGCTTGTACTTCAGATGCGGTTAATATATAATCAGGATAATCTAAAAGTAACCACGCAGGTATGGTGATGACACCCGAAGAGATAGCAACCCTCCTTATAGAGATTCAAACAGCAGCCAATAAAGGTAATTTCGATGATATTTATGACAAAATGGAGTTACTACCCGATGATAAGAGAATTGAAGCCATTGAAGCTAATGATTTCAATATCATAAAAAAAGCTACTAAACAATCTAAATTTGGTGATATTAATGATTGGATCGAATTAACAGCATTGGCTGGAGAAAGCCTAAAAAACGTCATTAAAGCTACTGAATATAAATTAATTCGGGATGCAGCTGAGCAATCTGACTATGAGCTAATTGCTCTATGGCTGAAATGTCTACCAAAGAATGATAGGAAGCAGGAACAGGGAAAGATTTTTAAAATACTACTAGAAACACCTCGTAAACTTAAGGATACCCAGGTAATTCTCAATACAGGACTTTTAATCTTAAAACTGGAAGAAAACAATCAGCCAGCGCTTGTTGATAACCTATTAATTTATTTGGGTGAAGATAAGACGAAAGAACTTATTCAAGCTAATGATTTCGCTATAATTCGCTTGAACGCAAAGCACAATGCTTTCGACCGAATTAACACTTTGTTAGGACACTTACCTCCCGAAAAGCACCTAGCTGCTTTTAAATCCCAGAATTATGGTGTCATTCAATGGGCAGCATCTCATGGTAACTTTTTAAAGGTTAATGAAATTTTATCCACCCTATCTAAAGATGACCAGATAAACGCCATTAAAACTGATAATTACAATGTGATTATCCATGCAAAAAACTACGACAACTCTAGACAGGTTGATAAATTTTTAGCTTATCTCTCTGACAAAGACCAGCAAGAATTCAAAAAAATTATTGAAGCCAACAGCAAACCAGACCATAACAATCTAGGAACAACACCAGAAGTACAGAACATGATGTTTTTATTAAGGCAGCCCGAGATACAAAAAGCTGTGATGTTAGGTTTATGTGTTGGTATTACTGTTACACTTATTTGCCTTACTTTTGGCGGCCTGTCCTTAGTTGCTGCTGCAGCGGTCGGTGTTTCAGCAGGTTTTGTAGCTGGCGGAATAGGGCTCTTTTCTATGGAAGGCAGCTCTGATGAGGATGAATCTTTACTGCCTGGAAATTCAGGGTCCAAATTCAAGGCACTCTAAATAACATGAGTGTTCGTAGAAAAAATCTAGATAGCATAAAATTACCCCCTATTATTGCGAAAATAGGTTATATATACCCAACGCACTTCAAGATGCGAATTTTACACCAGGCTTAGTCATCTCCGCCTATGCGCCTACGCGGGCATAACAGCTTCGGTGGGTATGACGGTACTTAAAAGACTTGTGTGCATAGGTTAGCGCGGGCGGGGGAAGGGCGTTCTAAATAACTTTTCGTCTAAAGCTATGACCTATTGCCAACTAAAATTTAAGGCTAATTAGAAGTTCCCGCCTGCGCGAGAGCGACAGATCTTTTGTCAATTCACGCGTTTTGAATATACTTTTAATGAGGCATAGCTGAAAAATATTCGTGGGGATACGTCAGCTCGCAACGAGGTACCTGGGTAGTCCCCCAAAAAAATTATACAAAAAAAATTCAAGGATGTCTGTTAGTGGGTGGATTCACTACAAATAAAAAAACGGAGCTAGCTCCGTTTTTTTATTTGTTTTTAGTTTCAAACAAACTACTTGTTTTTAACAACCACTTCAATTTGTAATTTTGCTGTGATTTCGCTGTGAAGCTGAATGTCTAATGTGTACTCACCAACAGATTGAAGCGGACCTTCTGGCATCATGACTTCACGCTTATCTACTTCAATTGAACGAGATGCTAATGCTTCACTCACTTCAGCAACACCGATTGAACCATAGAGCTTACCTTCGTCTGTGGCTGGTGTTTCGATAATTAATGTTACGTCATTAAGTGCTGCTGCACGTTGCTCAGCTTTTGCAAATGCTTGTTTTGCTTTTTTCTCAAACTCAGCGCGACGTTCTTCAAATTCAGTACGATTTTTTGGTGTTGCAAAAACCGCTTTTTTCTCTGGAATTAAAAAATTACGACCATAGCCGGCTTTTACATCAACTATATCCCCAAGATTTCCTAAATTCTTTACTTTATCTAATAAAATTACATGCATGTCATGTCCTCTTTACGTTACGTTGCTCGTACCTGTCTTTCGTGACAGGTATAAGCGAAAATTAAATAAACTATCCAGCGCACCAAGTAATGCATACAATGGCAAAAACACCCAAGATAAAAATATCAGAGGAGCAATCAGCAAAATTGTTAATGCAAGTGGGCGCATATGTGAAAACACCGAAGCGCCAAAACTTAAACCCGAAAGCATCAAACAAAACAAAAGCAGCGGCAAGCAATCAATCGCTAAAAATCGCTCTGAATAGGCAAGACCTAGTAATAGCAGCAAA
>JASJHH010000100.1:0-10379 GCA_033791145.1 Legionella sp. | reverse complement strand
CGCGAAGCAATCTCCAACTCTAGAAAGCCATATTTAGGAGCATCCATGACACAAAAAAAAGCACAACTCATTGTCGAAGGCCATGAACCTGTTGAATTATCAATTTATACCCCAACGCTTGGCAATGAAGTGATTGATATTAATCCTTTAAGTGGTGCATTACACATGTTCACACTTGACCCAGGTTTTGTGTCTACCGCGTCTTGTGAATCTAAAATTACATATATCGACGGCAACAACGGGATTTTACTGTATCGCGGCTATCCTATTGAACAACTGGCTGATAAAAAAGATTTTCTAGAAAATTGCTATTTATTACTCAATGGCGAATTACCATCTAAAGCAGAAGACACCACATTTAAAAAATTGATTAATAATCACACCATGGTGCATCAGCAGATGTATCAGTTTTTAAATGGCTTTAGACGTGATGCGCATCCTATGGCGATTATGGTCGGCATTGTCGGTGCACTGTCTGCTTTTTATCATGACTCAACCAATCTTGCTGATGCGTCTGATCGCTACACCTCTGCAATTAGATTAATTGCAAAAATGCCTACGCTTGCTGCAATGAGCTATAAATACTCAGTTGGCCAGCCATATGTATACCCTCAAAATCATATGTCTTATGCCGAAAACTTTTTGCATATGATGTTTAGTATGCCATCGGTTGATACCACACCTGATCCTATTTTAGTTGAAGCCATGGATACGATTTTTACCTTACATGCTGATCATGAGCAAAACGCATCAACGTCTACCGTACGACTTGCAGGCTCAACAGGGGCTAATCCTTATGCCTGTATTTCTGCAGGTATTGGCGCACTATGGGGACCTGCGCATGGTGGCGCTAACGAAGCTTGCTTAAACATGCTGCATGAAATAGGCGATGTGAGTCATATCAACGAATATATTAAACGCGCCAAAGACAAAAACGACCCATTTAGACTCATGGGCTTTGGGCATCGTGTTTATAAAAGCTATGATCCTCGTGCAAAAGTCATGCGTGATACCTGCCATAAAGTGTTAAAAGCAGTCGGTGCACAAGACGAGCCATTGTTTAAATTAGCCATGGAGCTTGAACGTATTGCACTCGAAGATGATTATTTTGTTGAGAAAAAGCTCTATCCAAATGTTGATTTTTACTCAGGCCTGACCTTAAGTGCTATTGGTATTCCGACCAATATGTTTACTGTGATTTTTGCGCTAGCACGTACGGTTGGCTGGATGTCACACTGGCTTGAAATGACTGCTTCTCAATCAAGAATTGGTCGACCTCGCCAACTCTACACCGGTGAAAAACACCGAGATATCTAAAGCCCCTGGCCTACTTGCCCGGGCTTGTCCAGGGCATCCAAAGAGATTAATAACCATGGATGGTGCATATCAATATCGCTGGGTTGGCGTGAACCGCGCAGGTCAAATGGTTCATGGCCAGCTCAAAGCCAAAAATGCAACGCTTGCAAAAATTGCGCTGCATCAACAAGGCATTGAAGCAAAAAAAATCAAGCCAAATAAAAATTTTTTATATTATTTTTATTTGAAGCATTTACGCATTAAATCATCCCACATCACAGCACTTACGCGCCAACTTGCTAATTTAGTACAAGCCCAAATCCCTTTGGTTCAAGCCTTTGAATTATTACAATCAGGGGAAGGTAATCTTCGTCTTAAAAAATTATTGCAGCATGTTCAAGCTGATATTAAAAATGGCATGCCACTTGCAGAAGCACTTCGAAAACATCCTCAATATTTTAATACGCTTTTTTGCCAAATGATTCAAGCAGGTGAATTATCAGGTGCGCTGGTGTGTTTGCTCAAACAACTCTCACAGCATCAAGAAACACGAGATATACTCAAACAAAAAATAAAGAAAAGCCTTGCTTATCCAATCGCTATTTTAAGCATTGCCTGTACTGTGACGATTGGATTACTCATTTTTGTTGTGCCTCAATTTCAATTGCTATTTGAAAGCTTTCATGCGAGCTTACCTTTTGCAACCCAATGTCTTATTAGTTGCTCAGCGTATATTAAAACTTATGGACTCATGTTCTTGATAATTAATATTATCAGCTTTTATAGCTTGCGCTATTGCTATCACAGCTCATACAAATTTGCGCTTAAATTAGATAGCTTAATCCTAAAATTGCCACTTATTGGTTCAATATTACAAGCACTTATTTTAGCCCGTTTAACCCAAGCCTTATCGGTTCTTTTATCCGCAGGCCTACCGCTTGTTGATGCACTGAATATCTCTGCACATATCACCAATAATTTACGTTACACCGAGGCTATTTTAAGCACCCAAACAGCACTCACTGAAGGCCACCCGCTACAACGCACTTTAGAAAATACGGGGCTCTTTCCTAATATGATGACGCAAATTGTTGGCATGGGAGAGGCATCGGGCCAACTCAATCATATGCTGACCCACTTCGCCATGCAGCAAGTTGACACACTTAAACACAAATTGGATGTACTCAGTAGTTTATTTGAACCGATACTCATGGCAGTATTAGGTCTTTGGGTCGGCGGGCTGATTATTGCCCTCTACTTGCCTATTTTTCAGCTTGGAGCCATTGTTTCATGACAGATAATACTATTTATTTGATATTACTCGGTGTGCTATCACTTTTAGTGGGCAGCTTTCTAAATGTTGTGATTTATCGCCTACCCCGCATGCTCAAAACCGAATGGCGTACTGAATGCGAAGCGCTTTTAAATCGTCCACAATCAAAATCACCGAAAGCCCCTGTATTTAATTTATGTCTTCCTCGCTCATCGTGTCTCAACTGCAAAAAAATTATTCCTTTTTGGCACAATATTCCAATTTTAAGTTTTCTTTTACTGAAAGGCCGTTGTTGCTTTTGCAAAACAGCAATTAGTTGGCAATATCCATTGATTGAGTTGATATGCTTCACGCTATCACTCGCGGCAGGCTTATATTTTGGATTTAATTTAAGCTTAATTTATGCCTTATTGTTTATTTGGATTTTAATTTGTCTTGCAGGCATTGATTTACAACATCAACTCCTACCCGATGCCTTAACGCTTGGTTTATTATGGCTTGGCTTGCTTGCCAATACACAACATCTATTTGCAACATTACCTGATGCGGTCTTCGGTGCAATCGCTGGTTATCTAATGCTTTGGCTTACCATGAAGCTTTTTTATTTATGTACTAAAAAAATCGGCATGGGGCATGGTGATTTTAAATTACTAGCAGCCTTCGGGGCCTGGTTTGGATGGGCTTTACTGCCTTTTATTTTATTAGCAGCATCAATCACAGGTGCAATTGCAGGGCTTATTTATTTAAAAAGAACAAAACAATCGAAGGAAACGCCGATTCCGTTTGGGCCGTTTTTATGTTTGGCAGGCTTATTCACCTTATTTTTTTCAAATACCATTGCCGTCCAATTTAATTTACTTTAAAGTAACCTAGCTTCATGAATTACAAATTTTAAGTAAACAAATAATATGCTTTTTTAAGGACCAGGATGTTTTTAAGAAATATTTTTTATGTCATATGTATATGCTTTTTAGTTTCTTGTGCTAGCTTAACTAAAGATAAAATACCCCCAGAGCCGCTCTCTACCAAGCAGTTGGCACAGCAGGGTATTAAGTTCATGAACGCGAAGCAATATAGCAAAGCCCGTGAAAAATTTGCCCAAGCCCTTAAAAATGACCCTCGTGAATGCCATTTACATTTTTTAAACGGACTCTCCTATCAGCTTGAAGGCAAAGCAAGTAATTATCGCTTATTAGATATTGCGTCTGTTGGTTATGATTCTGCCATCAAATTTTGCCCGAACGAACCCTGGGCTTATTATTATCTCGGCTTAATTCATTATCAAAAGAAAGACTATCCTTTAGCTGAAGTAAATTTTGCTAAAGCAATGCGCTTAGGTACAGGAAAATCAAGATTACCGTTTTTTGAAGCATTTATTCGAAGTGCTGAAAAAACCCATGATCAACAAAGCATTCAAAACATGATCGCCCAATTAGAAAAAATAGACCCTCGATCCCCACTGATTAAAAAATTAAAAGCAATGCGTAATAAAATTGCAGCTTCCACGCCCTCGCGTAATAAAAATAAAGCACCTGAGAAAGATGCATCATTGGTTCTTATACGCGATAAAGCGAAAAAACAAGTTTTAATTGATGCTGTGTTTATTATTTCACGCGAAGTGGATGAAGAACTAAGAGGCGTTAATCTACTCAGTGGTTTGCAAATGCAATACGGTGTTGATACGGCAACAACGCGCTTCGGCACCAGTAACTGGAAACATTATGCTGATGCATTAAATACATTTCCTGTTTTAGGGAGTACAGGCGGTAACCCTGCTTTAAGTTACTCTTCTTTAGTTACACATGCACTCAGCCTACCAACCATTAACTATAATCTTAATATTTTCAATAACTTATCTGAGCATGACCAAATCATATCAAGACCCACTTTACTTGCCCGTGATGGAATGCCTGCACACTATTTCTCAGGTAAAGAAGCACTCCTTGGTGTGGCCGGCTTAAACTCAGGCCAAGTACAAATTATTCCACTGGGGTTAAGTCTACATGTCACCCCAAAATTCCAAGAAGATGGCTCGCTTGATCTTGACGTTGAATTAGGCCGAGAATTTTTAAACGAAAATGTAACCTCTGTCGGCGGTTTTGGAGACGCAGCCTCCGCACTCAAAGAGCACACGCATACTCATGTGAATGTTCATTTTGGTGAAAGCATTATTTTAAGCTCATTATCTGAAACGCTCAATGCATATTCCGTTGATAAAACACCGGGCATTGGCGACTTACCCTTGCTTCGTTTAGCCTTCGGCAGAAAAGAATTATTCAGACAAAACGTGTCGCTTCTGATTTTAATTACCCCAAGAGAGCCGGTTGCTTTTGAAAGTAACAAGCGTGTTCCAGATGAACAAATTGCGGAACTATATAACTACATCACAAAACTCATTGAGCCATCGACTAACTTTAAAGTAATATCAAAAGCACTCTCTAAGCTGCCGCTATATACACAGGATAAACTATTAGGCAACCCTTTTTATTCCGACGAGAATACAAATCTCGCCATGAATACCAGCCTTAATCAAATGGATGTGTACTAAACATGCGCAATAAATGCCTTTGTATCAGCTTCGGCTTGTTACTTAGTTCTGTCGCTTTTTCTGAAAAAAAAATTGACTGTGCAAAACGTATTCCAGATAGTCGTAATTTTATTATATCGGGCAAGTTGTTTCGTAAAACCATCTATTGTTTGGAACATTTAATCGAAGCACAGCATGCTTCAACGATAGAGCTAATTAACGCAAAAAATGCTGTTGCCACGATAGAAAACAACGCTTCAAAAACAAAAGAAGATGTACTGACCGCTGTATCCGTTCAACTCATCAGTCGAGAAAATGAAAAAAAAGTACTTGCCTTTTCGTTTACAGATCATCTACAAAAAAGCACATTTGAACTGGCACTTAACTAATTAAGGAACTTGTTACTATGCACCGTTTATCAAAGCAATCTATCAAGCCACGGCTTTTACTTGCCAGCATTGCTTTATTTTTTTTCGCACAAACCCTTGATGCAGCTGAGCCTTACGCCTTTGATAAGCGAAAAATTCCATTGCTTGATACCGCATTATTTCAACTCGACCTCGGTTGGGCGAACTTTAATGCTATCAATGAAACGATTGATATTTTTGACCCCGCTGTGTCTGGAACACACACCTTTAATGCATCTGGTATGCGCATTGGCTTCAATATTACTGATTTAAAACGCATTCCATCAGCACCAACCTGGTTTTTGGGTGGGCGCCTTGGCGCACAAATCTTTTCAAGTTTAAAAAACACCATTACAACCGAAGTAAAACCTGGGCCTAATCTGGCTAATCAAACCTATAGTTTAGGATTGCCTGGTGGTTTTTGGGGTGATTTTGTCGCTCTTAAGAATTTTCAAGAGCAAAAAATGTATGGATTAGGATTTGTTGGTGTGGAATATGATCGCTACCGATTTATAGGCTATCGAAATGTTATTTCTGGCGTACCCGAGCAAATTCGTAATAGCGTATTCTGGACGCCTGGTGCACGCGCTGGTGGTGCTTTCGGTCTTCAGCTTAAAGGAAACTTTCTTGTAGGCCTTGAATACACCCATCGATTTAATCAAAGCATACACGCCCAAGCAAAAGCAGGTGGTTATCCTTATGAAAATAGGCGACACATCATGCATATCACGGGTAACAGTATTAATTTGGTCTTCGCAGTTGGCCTATACGATAGATAAAAATTAAATTTAATTACTACCGTTCCGCATTTTAGTTAATGCTGAAAAAAACTCGGGTTTGTTTAAGCCAATCGATGCAAAAATCTGTGGCACTTTATCCCAGCTTTGCTCAAGCTCAATGCTTTCAACAACTAATTTAAACCCACGTTCTTTATCTTCAGGTACGCCCCAGGCGTTAATATAACAAAGGCCGTGTAAGCGCTTTGCTAGCACGTGCTGTAACCCTTCGGCTGCATTTAAATAAGCATGCGCTTCTTCATACAGCTGCCGCATGGCGCGCTCATTGCTCTGAGAAGCAAAAACATGACCTGACTCGAGCTCTTCTCTCATTTTAGCTTGATCAAGCAACGCTTGACCTAATAAATATTGCGCTTCTGAGTCATGTAACATCGCGGCCGAACGATAACAAGCAAGCATTCTTTCATATGCAAAAGGCCATTTTTTCTTGCCTTGTAATGCCGCATATATCTCAGACAGTTGATGATATCCTGCTTTTTCTGTACGAATCGCTTCATCTGTCGGCTGATTATGTTCACGTGCTTGTTTTAACACAAGCAATTTTTTAATCAATCGTTTGATTTTCAATCGTTTAAACAAGCTCATGTGTCTCTCCTAAGAGGCTTCTAGCCTAACGCGCTTCTGGTGAAAACGAAATTGCCCATTGGATCACATCTGCAACAATAAATACAAGCGCAAGAATCACAACCATTTTAAGAAAAAAAAGAACGGCTTCTTTGCTATTTTGTTTTGCTTTTGTTGATAGTTTTGAAACGTTTTTTTCTTCTTGAGCTGTTAAATGCCCCTCGGTTTGAAGCTTGCTAATATGACGAGAAATCAAATAAGCAATCCCACCAAAAAAAACTGCTGCTAAAAAAGTTAATCTAAAAAACCATTTAAAAGCCAAAACATAAGTCGTATGAAAAGTCACTTCAAGCCATAAAGCAGCATCTAAAACAAAACCGGGTATACGATATTCCCAGCCTAACCAAACCGCTGGAAACAAATAAGCCACAAACGGAAACAAAAAAAGACTAAATATAAGTGAGACTAATCCGACTAGAAATAATTGATCTTCACGTTTCATAATATTGCTCATCATCCCTGGGGTATAAAAAATAACATAGCAAACCCCGTAGGACTTGCCAAGGGGTAGCGCAAGTCATTAGAATACCTAAAAATCATCAACAAGCACTATATCTATGAAAACATTGATTATTATTCCTGCACGTTATGGTTCAACACGCCTCCCGGGAAAGCCACTGATTAAAATCGCAGGCCAAACCATGCTAAGCCGTGTGGTGACACTTGCCAAAAAAGCCATCCAACATCAAACTCATATTCAACTTGCAGTGGCAACCGATGACGCGCGTATTATTAATCACTGTGATGACATTGAAGTAAATGCTGTCATGACCCCCATCACATGTGAAACAGGCACAGACAGAGCACTAGCAGCAATGCATGCATTACAAGCTAACCCCGATTTTGTGATTAATTTACAAGGCGATGTGCCGTTAATGCCCCCTGCTTTTATTACTGCATTATTAGATGAAATTACGCGTGATGCGAGCACATCCATGCTAACCCCTGTCACACCGCTCACTTGGGATGATTTAGATATACTCCGCGAGAATAAAAAAACAACACCGTTCAGTGGCACTTGTGCGATTTTAAACAAACAAAATAACGCCCTTTGGTTTTCAAAAAATATTATTCCAGCCATTCGAAAAGAAGCTGATTTTCGATTAAATGCTAAATTTTCGCCTGTTTTTCGTCATATTGGGCTCTATGCGTATTCACGCGAGTTACTCGAACAATATGTCGCCTGGCCACCTGGCTTTTATGAACAACTCGAAGGCTTAGAACAATTACGCGTACTTGAACAAGGCCATACAATCCGATGCGTCAAAGTTAGCTCAGAATACCCACTGCCTTCAGGCGTTGACAGCCCTGAAGACGTGAAACGCGTTGAAGCTTTAATTAAAACACATAGCGCACTCGCATGACGCATCTTATTATTGCACGTCACGGCAACACGTTTGGACCGGGAGACACCCCTACTCGCGTTGGCGCACGGACAGATATTCCATTGCTCCAATCTGGCATTGAACAAGCAAAATCAATTCATACCTATTTCAAGAAAAATCATATTAAACCCGATATTATCTATAGCTCAGAGCTCAAACGCACGCAACAAACAGCAGAACATGCATGCCCTAACATGCCAATTACACCCCTTGCTTGCTTTAATGAAATTGATTATGGTCCCGATGAAAATCAAACCGAGGCCGACGTGATTGCACGCATAGGCCAAAGCGCCATTGATGCCTGGAATCAACATGCAATCGTACCACCTGGCTGGCAGGTTAATCCTCGTGCAATCATTCAAAACTGGCTTAATTTTGGCGCCATGCTTCAAAAAAAACATGCCAATCAAACCATATTTGTTGTCACAAGCAATGGTATTGCACGTTTTGCACCCTATCTAACAAATAATTTTGACGCTTTTTGTGAAAACCATGCGATTAAGCTAAAAACAGGCGCATTAAGCGCGTTTAGTTATATAAACACAGCTTGGCAGGTTAATTACTGGAATTTAAGGCCTTAATCTTGTTCTATTTCAGAAACAGCTTGATTTAAACGCGCTGCATTTTTAGGACTTGCCATCAGATAAGCTGTTTCTTCTTGACGCGTAAGTAACACCATAAAACCCAAAATAAAACAAATCATAAAACAAATAAAACAATTTGCTAATATCACGCTTTTGACAGAAAAAATATCAACTAAAATGCCAGCCAAACAATTAGATAAAGGCGTTAAGCCCGCAAACCCAAGCATGAATAAAGCAAGCACTCGACCACGAAAGGCTTCATCACAACGCCTTTGAATTTCTATATTAATGCTCAACAATGCATACAACTGAAATGCTGCACTTAAAAATAATAAAAACAAAGCTATCCTTTGATTTGCTCCTAGTACAAACAAAACTAAACTCACAACAGCCCCCAAAATACTCACAAAAATCCATTGCATTCGATCATGCTGTTTTTCTACAACAACTAATTTAAAAACCCCAATCAACACATTACCAAGCGCACAAGCTGCAAACAAAAAACCAAGCATCTCGCTATTGCCTGCGTATAATTCATGATTCAGCACCGGTAATAACATCGTCACAGGGCCTAATGTCCAAGATAAAACACTCGCAAGCAGCAATAATATAATCAATGTTTTATTTTGAGATAAATATTTATTTTGGCCTTTAAATAAACGCAACAACGAGCTATTATGTTGATTCTGAGTCAGCATAGACCTTTTATCCACATGAAGCATCAAAGTAAAGCATGCGCTTGAGGCAATAAAAATAAAATATAATATAAAACAAATGCTTATATTATATTGCTTTAATAACACCCCTGCTAGTAACGGGGCCAGCAATCTTGCACTATTCAGGCATAATGCATTTACAGCAATTATTTTTTCTATAGAAACTATTTTTTTAAAACTTGGCAATATGGCTTGCTTAACAGGCTTATCAAAAGCCAAAATGATGCCTTGCAAAATAACTAACATACATATGATTTGAATATTAAAACAGCCTAAAATCACTAAAATCAAACTCAGTAATCCATGTGATAAAAATCCTAGTTGAACACATTTCAATAGTTTTTTTGAATCTAATTTATCGGTTAAAAGCCCACTTAGCTGTCCAAATATTAAAGTTGGAATCAATGCTGACAGAGCAATTAAACCAAGTAATCCTGCATGATGTGTTAATTCGTACACATACCAGCTCACAACAAAATAAAATAACCACTGAGCCAAATAGCCAAATAACTGCGCACTTAAAAAATACAAATAATTTTGATTATGATTATAATTCACAATTTCTTCCTTGAAATAAACGCGCATTAAATTTTAAGTATTAATACGCGTTTTGCATAAACTAGTGCATCTAGTGTGTTACTTGATGTATTGGGAATAACGCATGTGTACGAATCGCCGCATTCTGAATCAGCATATGCCGACAAACAACAGGGCCTTTGGTATGACGTATTGCATCACGCTTTGGCCACCAATTTAAATCCAAATTATGA
>JASJHH010000099.1:0-9542 GCA_033791145.1 Legionella sp. | reverse complement strand
ACGCAATGGGTATCCAGAATTATGTTACGAAAAGCAACGCATTAGGGGCGTTGGCTTATTACTAATAATATGTGTTCGGAATGAAAGCCTTATACTAGATTGAAAAATATTAACAAAATTTTTTGGCATTGCCTATAGGTTTTTAATCTTGACATGAATTAAAATTAGTTACTTAATGAGTTTTAATTTTAAGTATATATAGGGTGTGTTGACAATTGGGCTACAGCCCCCGTCCGGCCTACTTGCCGCGGCATCCACGGACCCCGCGGACAAGCCGCGGGGCGTAGATTCTTTGTCGTAGAACGCAGGAGCTTTAATGAATTGTCAACACGCCCTAGCCATGCCCCAAAAAAATATTTTTGAAGATGACCTTAGAAGAGTACTCTTGGCCCAAGAACCCAAAGTAACGCCTGATATGGATTTAGTGTGGGTGTTGGCGGGTAGAACCTCGGTACTTGGGGGTAATGTTGATAAGCTTAATAGAGCGTTTGATCCGAATGATGATTATTTAAGGGTGATGCGGGGTATTGAGATTGCTGATGAGATTAATGCCCTTCGTGCAGGAAAAGCGGTTCAAGACTTAACTGATGAAGATAGAGTTACGCCTATTTTTTATAATGGCAGAACAGACCATAATCAGGATCTGGAAGAGGCGCTAATAACAGGTAAATTAAAATATCCTGCAAAGTTGTTTAAGATTGCCCCCATTTCGCCAGAAAACACGATAGGCCAAATTAAAGGTTTCAAAACTGCTTAGCAGACGTGAAATATTATTTATTTGGCATCGATAAAGCTTACCAAAATCCTGGCACTGAAATTGATTTAAAGTGTGAGCCAAATGCGATGAAAAATTATTCATCTGGAAAATCCCCAACAATCTCGAGATTGCTGAGTAAAAATACTTTTTTATCTCAGGATGATGAGGTGATACTTCAGAGTTTCAAATCAGTGCAGGCCACAGTCAGATTTGGGTTAGAGAAGGCTTCGATGCTTTTTAATTTTGGGGAGGTTGCGGTGCGGTCCAAGTTAGTTCAGATGGGGATGTTTTTTCAAAAAATAGATGTTACTCCTACTAGTGAGGCTGACGTATCGCAGGAAAATTCGCTTTTATTATTATGTAATAAACCCGCGAATGGGGCGGTATAATAAAAAAGATCTTGAAATCTCTTGAGAGTTGCGTGAGTTTTAGTTAGAATCGCCCGTCCAGATTATTAGAAATCTTATTAAAGCTTAATTTGAAACTTGAGCTTGAGTTCTTGAACACGAGGCGTACGGAGTAAATACATGAAAACCTTTAGTGCCAAAGCCACTGATATCCATCGTGACTGGTATATAGTTGATGCAACCGACAAAACATTAGGTCGTATGTCGACCGAAATCGCACGTCGTTTACGTGGAAAACATAAAGCTGAGTATACACCTCATGTGGATACCGGTGATTATATTATTGTGATAAATGCCGAAAAGGTGCGCGTGACAGGGCGTAAGTTTAAAGATAAAACTTATTATTCGCATTCGGAATTTCCTGGTGGGCTTAAATCGATTACGTTTGACAAGCTGCAGGAAAAAAATCCAACTCGAATTATTGAGCTTGCTGTAAAAGGCATGCTGCCTAAAAATGCTTTGGGTCGTGATATGTACCGAAAGCTTAAAGTGTATGCGGGTGCTGAGCATTCTCATGAAGCACAGCAACCTAAAAAACTTGTGATTGAGGAATAAGCGTTATGGCTGAATTAGTACAACATTATGGGACCGGTCGTCGTAAGAGCTCTACAGCGCGTGTTTTTTTGCGCCCTGGTAAAGGCAACATTATGATAAACAAACGTGCGCTAGATGAATATTTTGGTCGTGAAACAGCATGTATGCTGGTTAGGCAACCACTTGAAACTGTTGAAAAGCTTGGAAAGTTTGATATTTATGCAACGGTTAAAGGGGGTGGTACTTCCGGGCAGGCAGGTGCGATTCGTTTGGGGATTGCCCGTGCTTTAGTTGCTTATGACGAAGAGGGTGCTGCAGAAGATGCAGGGCTTCAACCGGAATCTTACCGACGCAAATTACGCTCACGTGGTTTACTGACTCGTGATTCACGTAAAGTAGAGCGTAAGAAGGTTGGACTGCGCAAAGCGCGTCGTGCAACACAGTACTCTAAGCGATAATTTAAGCGATAATTTGTTTTTTTTACCACTTTCTTGAACAATTGTGGTAAAATAAGCCTCCCTACTGTTACATATGACTAAGGAGTGAGGATGGCTGTTATCGCAAAGCGCACCGTCATGTCATTATATTCTGATAGTGACGATATCTATAGTCATCAGGTTCGCATTGTTTTAGCTGAAAAAGGCGTTAACGTCGATGTTATTCCAGTTAAACAAAATGCGTTACCTGATGAATTGTTAACCATAAATCCCTATGGGACTGTTCCAACTCTGATTGACCGAGAATTAGTGCTTTATGAGGCACGTATCATCATGGAATACTTAGATGAGCGTTTCCCTCATCCACCTTTATTACCTGTTTATCCTGTTGCTCGTGCAGAAACACGCAAAATGATGCATCGTATCGAGCAAGACTGGTATGTGTTATTGCATGAATTTCAAAATGGCAAAGCAACTGATGTATCGCGTCAGCAATTAATTGATAGTTTGGTGAGTTTGGAGCCTGTTTTTGCAGACAAACCTTATTTCTTAAGTGAAGACTATTCATTGCTTGATTGTGCTTTGGGTCCGCTTTTATGGCGTTTGCCGATGTTAGGTGTCACATTGCCAGAAGATGCGATTGCCCTGCATGCTTATATGCAGCGTTTGTTTGAGCGTGAGGCTTTTCAAAACAGCCTAACAGATGCTGAACGGCAGCTAAGGGTTGCGTAGGTTATGACAACAACCTCACAAAAAATGACATCCAGTCGGCCTTATTTGATTCGTTCGATTTACGATTGGATTGTTGATAACCATTTAACGCCTTATCTTTTGGTGAATGCAGAATACCCAGGCGTTGAAATTCCATTAGAATTTGTCACAGCAGGTCGAGTTATTTTAAATGTTTCACCTGAGTCTTGTCGGGGTTTACATCTTGATAATGATAGAATTGTTTTAACCACGCGTTTTTCAGGCCGTACGGTACAATTAGCTTTAAGCCCGGGGGCTGTTCTTGCGATTTATGCAAAAGAAAATGGTCGGGGGATGGAGTTTAACGAAGAAGATGGTGATTTACCGCCATCAGGTGATTCGGGTGGCTCAAGTGGTTCTAAAGGCAGCACAGGACGTAAACCTGCACTGCGCTTAGTTAAATAATATGCAAGCCTGCTTTGAGTTGGCAGATGAAAAAAAAGCAGTACATTTCTCATCTGTCTTGGCCCCTCTTTTATCGGCCCCTCTTGTGTTCGCTTTTCAGGGCGATTTGGGTGCAGGTAAAACCACACTGATTCGTGCGATGTTACGAGCATTAGGTGTGACAGGCTCGATTAAAAGTCCAACTTTTTCTTGGGTTGAAAGTTATGATTTTCCCGATTATGTCATTCATCACTTTGATTTATATCGTCTTTCTGATAAAAGTACTGATGAAAGTAATTTAGATGCTTTTGGTTTTCGTGATTATTTTTCGTCGGATGCAATTTGTTGCATTGAATGGCCTGAGCGTGCACCGAGTTTAAAATCTCATATAGATGTGCTATTTTCCCTAGAAATAAAAGGTGAAGGACGTCAGCTTTCTGTGACGGCTTTAAGCGCACCTGGAAAAATTTTACTAGATGCTCTTCGGAGGATTTTAAAGTGAAGCACTTTGGATCTTTGTTATTGCTCTTGTTTGCGTCACTTGGGTTTTCGGCGACGAATCTTGAATCTATTGCGCTTGACGAAACCAATGCGCGTATTTTAGTGCGCTGTAACCTCTCAGATACCTTTCGGTATCATGCTTTTACTTTATCTAACCCGCATCGTCTGGTGATTGATTTTCGAAGTGTTCAACAAGCAACTCAGCATGTTTCTCGAACAGGAAAAACCAAATATTTTTCAAAGCTTCGATTTGGGCATCCAAAGCCTAAAACGCTGCGATTGGTTTTTGATATGACAACTGCAACGCAAATTATTCGTACAACACCTATTCATGGCGCTGGAAAAAACGAGTTGTTGCTTGAACTAAAGCCTAAAAAAATAGAGCCGATTCCGTTAAATAAGCCACCTAAACATTTGCGTGACGTTGTGGTCGTACTTGATCCAGGTCATGGAGGAAAAGATCCCGGCGCAACAGGAGCTCACAAAAGTAAAGAAAAAAAAGTAGTACTCGCGATAGCAAAAAAATTAAAACAACGTATTGATAAGCAACCCGGGATGCATGCGGTATTAACCCGAGATGGTGATTATTACGTTGGGTTACGTGAGCGCTTAGAGATTGCGCGAAAGCACGATGCCGATGTGTTTATTGCGATTCATGCGGATGCATTTATTCATCCGCGCTCAAAAGGTGCCTCGGTGTTTGCCTTGTCTCAACGGGGTGCGACCAGTGAGGCTGCGCGTTGGCTTGCTGAAAAAGAGAATTACTCAGAGCTTGGCGGGGTGAATCTTTCAGAGCTGAACGATCAAAATGATTTAATTCGGACGGTTTTAATTGATTTATCTCAAACAGCAACCACAACCGCCAGTGTGCAAATGGGCTCGCAAATTTTAAAACGTTTGGGGCATGTCACAACTTTACATACGCATGCAGTCGAGCAAGCGCGGTTTGTGGTTTTAAAATCACCTGATATTCCATCTATTTTGGTTGAAGTTGGCTTTATTTCTAATCCTCGCGAAGAAAAAAATCTAAACAACCCGGCATATCAAACGCGATTAACACAAGCGATGTTTGAAGGGCTTAAAACTTATTTTTGGAATCATCCACCCCATGACACACGTCTTGAGGCGATGGCCAATGCACATTTACATGTTGTGCGCTCAAATAAAGAAAGGCTTATTTCACAGCAAGCAAATCAGGCTTCTGTGTGAGAATAAAATCCCTTTCAGCACATGTTGCAAATCAAATTGCAGCAGGTGAAGTGATTGAGCGACCAGCCTCGGTCGTAAAAGAATTGCTTGAAAATGCCCTAGATGCAGGCGCTAAAAACATTATTATTGAGATTGGTTTTGGTGGATTAAATCAAATTAAAATCAGTGATGATGGTGCAGGAATCATTGCGGAAGATTTACCGCTTGCCATTGCCTCACATGCAACGAGCAAACTCAAAGTACTTGATGATTTATATGCTATCGAAAGCATGGGATTTCGGGGAGAAGCACTTGCAAGTATTGCTTCAGTGGCGCATGTTTTGATTCAGTCTCGTGCTGCGAATGCGAGTCATGCAATGGCGTTGGAAAGTGATTTAAAAGGCATACGACTGACGCCGTGCGCAAGAAATCAAGGCACAACGATTGAGGTGCGAGACCTTTTTTTTAATGCGCCTGTCAGAAAAAAATTTTTGAAATCAGCGGCACAAGAATATCAAGCAATTGAGACTTTAATCAAGCGCATTGCATTTAGCAAGTCTTCAGTTGCACTGACTGTATATCATAATAATAAATGCTGTTTACAATTGCCTGCTGCGCCATCAGATAAAACACAGCGGATGCGACTCACTAAATTATTAGGTAAGGCGTTTGTAGATAGTGCTGTATTAGTAGATATTACACGGGGTCATATGCGTTTGCATGGCTTTGTGAGTGGCCCTGATTATGCACGTAGTCAGCAAGATAAGTTATGGTTTTACATCAATCAACGAATGGTCCGTGACAAATTAATTTTACATGCATTAAGACAAGCATATGCTGATATTTTACCCGAAGGTCGTTATCCTGCGTGTGTATTATTTTTGAATTTGCCATTAGATGAAGTCGATATTAATGTGCATCCGAGTAAATTTGAAGTTCGTTTTTCTGATGCACGCGGCGTGCACGATTTAATCCGTTTAGCAATAATAGAAATGCGGGCGACACATGCACCCGTATTAGATACAGCAACATCCGTTTGTGCTCAAAAAAATGGCGCAGCACTTCAAGCGCCAGCATTTCAAACAGACATGCATGAAGCAAAACCATGGGTGATTTTAAATACAAGCTTTGCTGTACTAACGCACGCGCGTGTGGCTTATTTGATTGATGTGGCGCGCTTGCATCAACACGCACGATTAAGCGAGCTAAAAAATGTGTCACGGCCTTGGGATGCGAGGCCATTGCTTGTGCCCGTTGTATTAGATGTTTTACCGCATGAGATAATACAGTTAGAAACGCATCAAGCTTTGCTCAAAGCATACGGGCTTATTTTAGATGCGTTACAACAAAATACAGTGCGAATTTCTGCTATTCCGCGTGCGTTACCGGCTTTGGATTTAAGAGCATTTTTAAGTGCTTTTTGTGTGTTATCAGATAGAGATGATCAAGCCTTGATGCGGCTTTTGATTGATTCAGAGATGCTTGATTTAACAACCATGATGATGGATGAGCAATTGCACTTAATCGCTTATTGGAAAAATTTAGATGAGGCATCCAGAAGTATGAGTTTATGTTTAGATATTAATAATTGTTCTAAGGTACTTGATTGTGCATGATGTGATTTGTTTAATGGGCCCAACAGCGTCTGGCAAAACAGACATGGCTTGTTCGCTTTTAAATCGCTTTCCGTGTGAAATTATCAGCGTTGATTCGGCTATGATCTACCGTGGAATGGACATTGGAACAGCAAAGCCTGATGCAGCATTGCTAAAGCTCGCACCGCATCATTTAATTGATATACGTGATCCGACAGAAGCTTATTCTGTTGCAGCTTTTTGTCATGATGCAAAAAAGTTATGCGATGATATTTTAGCGCGTGGAAACATACCCCTCTTAGTCGGTGGCACGATGATGTATTTTCGTGCATTTCAAAATGGCTTATCAATTTTGCCAGTGGCTAATCCAGACATGCGAAAAGCGCTGCTTTTAGAAGCCGCAGAAAAAGGCTGGCCTTATTTACATGAAAAATTAAAAGCATTAGATGCTGTGACCGCAGCAAGATTGCATCCAAACGATACCCAGCGAATTCAACGTGCCCTTGAAGTGTGCTATACAACAGGCCTGCCTTTATCTGAAGCATTTGATGCAGATGTGTTAGTACCTGCGGCTAATTATCATGTGATTAATTTAATTTTATTTCCAGAAAGGCGAGCATGGTTACATGAACGCATTGCAAAGCGTTTGACACAAATGCTTGATATGGGATTTTTAGATGAAGTGAGCGCTTTAAAACAGCGCTTTAATTTAACATCTGAGATGCCTGCGATGCGAAGTGTGGGTTATCGGCAAGCACTGGATTATCAACAAGGCTTATCTGATTTTGAAGTATTCTGTGAACAAACGCGCGCGGCAACGCGGCAGCTTGCGAAGCGTCAATTAACATGGCTCAAAACGTGGCCCAATGCCTGTCGCTTTGATCCAGAAAATCCAACTTGTTTTGATACAATGCTTGAGCTCTTGCACTTGATATTGGATAATCAAGCCGATAAAACAGAGGATTCATGATGGCAAAATTAAATAAAGCACAGGCCTGTTCACACAAAAAACAAACAATACATCCACGTGATTTGCCGTTGAGCTGTCCGTCGGATGCATCCACACTGTGGAATGCGCATCCTAAAGTGTATTTGCCGATTGATAAAACAGGTGAAGAAACCTGCCCATACTGTGGCACGCGATATGTTTTAAAACATGATCAATAATATTTGCCTGGTTCGTTTATCAGCGTTGGGTGATGTTTTAATGTTTGTGCCATTGGTGCGTGCATTACAGCGGCACTTTCCAAAAGCAAAAATCACCTGGGTTATCTCACCTTTTGCTTATACTTTAGTTGAAGAGATAAAATCGGTTGAATTTATTCTTTTAGATAAGCCGCGTACGATTGCTGATTATTGGCGATTTAAACAGCGACTTAAAAACCAGCACTTTGATGTGCTGCTTGCAGCGCAAGCAAGCTTTCGTGCCAATTGGTTATATCCATTGATTCGTGCAACACGTAAAATTGGTTATGACAAAGCACGTGCAAAAGATGGGCACAAATGGTTTGTGCGTGAAAGTATAGCGCCAGGCCGCGATCATACGTTAGATGGTTTTTTAAAATTTGCAGTGGCACTCGGTGTGCCGCATACAGCGCCCGAGTGGCATTTGCCAGTTGAGGATAATGCTTACACGTGGGCACGCTCAAAAATACAATCAAAACGTGTTTTAATTATTAATCCTGCGGCAAGTAAACCTGAACGCAGTTGGTTTGCAGCGTCTTATATTCAAGTGATTCAGTTTGTCTTATCACGATGGGATGACGTACAAGTTATTCTTATCGGTGGCCCTGGTACGCAAGATAAAGCCCTCGGTGATGAGATTGCAGCTAAAGCAACAGTGACTAATTTGATTGGACAAAGTACCCCGAAGCAGTTACTAGCATTAATTGATTTAGCAACACTTGTATTGTGTCCAGATACGGGGCCTGCTCATATGGCAGCTGCCATGGATACGCCTGTTGTAGCATTACATGCGGTGACAAACGTTGATATTTCAGGGCCATATACGTATCGCGATTTAGCGATTAATGCATATCCTTTAGCACTCCAAAAAAGAAATCAGACAATTGATACCGTTCGATGGGGCACGCAAGTGCATGAGGCTTGGGCCATGACGCTTGTGTCGGTTGATGCGGTCATGGCGCGGCTGAATCTCTTTTTTGCTTCGTTATGAATTACTATCTATCTCTGAGGTGATATCGACCTCAGCATCTGAAAGTGATGGTGTTTTCAGGCTTTGCATCAGCATCATCGATAATGTTGCTAACGTGCGTTCATCTTGCTGGCGTGACAGATAGAGCTGATAGTTAATTTCAGAGAGTAAAATAGCCATTTCTTTTTGAACCGTTGCAGTTGATGCCTCGTTGATTTCGTCAATCCACTGTTTATTGCCACCCGAACCTTTTTTAGATGGATTATATAGACGACGGGTTGCCATTTGAAATTCGCTTAATGCTTGGCTGGTTTGGGTTGTATTATCAGCGCTTTGCGTTTGCGGCATTCTTTTTGCCAAAATAGCATAAAAGTTAGCTGTTGGCAGGGATTGTTGCGCAGAATACGAGCGGAGTTTAACGAAATACTGAGCAATTTTTTCTTCGGCTATTTTTTTCTTAAGTAGCCTACTCGCATTGTCACCCTCATAAATTGCAGTCTGGTAGAGCGTGCTATAGTCCGTATGTGTAGGTAGGGCGGGTGGCGTTATTGAGCCTGTGGCATACCGGATAAAATTGCCTGCTTCTTGCACTTGATTTTGGGCGGTGAGCCCATCATCAGACGAGGTGTCGGCATTGCCACTAGAGGTAGATGATGAGCTATCGGTGGTTGTGTATAACAGTGGCCCAAGTAAGGTATTGCTGTTGAGTTGGGTCATAATACTTTCGTTATAACCATAGGTAAAAAATGCGTCGGGTGTCGGAAGCGGTCCAATAACATTCGTTGCTATTTTGGTGTTGTATAAGTATTTACAGTTGCGGGTCCAGGCGGTGGC
>JASJHH010000098.1:0-3188 GCA_033791145.1 Legionella sp. | reverse complement strand
ACCTCTTCACGGTGCATACCAGAGCAATGATCAAGTTCCGTGCTCAGTTTACTAGCACTTGTAATCATCGTTTTTAAATCATCTTTTAAAACATCCAATATTATTTTAAACCGAGTATCATCCAAATGTGTTGAGTTATAAATCAATCCGCCATCACTCATAACCGTCTTTTTGAATGTTTCTTTTGTTGCACCTAATACGATTCTAAACTGCGCCTCATCGAGAGAGTGTAATTGAAGCGCTGCACTAAACTGTTTCATATTTTTTACACCTTTCACACACGCTTCTAACTTTTGATTGAGTGCTTCATGAAAGTGATTACATTTTTCATTGTCTTGAAAATTATTGTTAACCTCAGTGACAGCACTAAAAACAACAGCTAGGTCATCAACCTCAATTTTTTGAAGTAAAACATCAACATCTAACACTTCAATCAGCATCTGATTTAACTGCCTGTCTTTAGATGATATTAAACCCAGTAAAACAACCTGTGATTTTGCACTCAAAAGCATTTCAGGTGTTGCTGCCTTATATTTTTCTGACGAATACATCTCATTAAGCATATTTGTTAAGTTTTCCAATGAAAAATCTTCAGGATTTGTCAAATAAGCATTTTGAATCAGCTCAGCATTTTCTCTATACCCTGCTTTGTTTTCTTCGTTTTGTTTTTGTATTATATAGTCCTGATATTTCTTTAGTTGATTAACCTGAGCCTCAGTTTCAACCGAGTTACTACTATCTGGATAATCTCGAATGGCCTTAATGGCTTCTTGTACCATGGGTGTGCAATTAAAAAGACCTGGATTTTGCGCATGTTTGCCAAGCTTAATGTCAGAGGTTTTATTTTTATCTATTACTTGCTGTTCTACAGGTATAGCCTGCGCCAGCATGAGTTCTTTTAATTTCAGTGCAGCCAATACAGTGCCTGTTCGGCCAAATCCCTCTCCACAACAAATCACTATTTTTTCTTTAGGATTAGACAGGCCTGTGCGAATACGCTCATAAATTGCTTCAAATTTTATAATGCCCGGTGATTTAAAATCGTCTACTTCTTGTTTTATATATTCTATAGGTGACTTTCGATTTTTAGCTAATGCTTCATCCATCTCATTAGGTTGTAAGCTAATCATCGTTGTATAGTGATTATCAGATAAAAATTGAAACACCTCTTCAGGGTCCTGATTCTCAAAGGCTGCCCTTGCCATACCTGCAACTTTGACGTGTTCTCCATCTATTTCAAAATCAATTTCTCGGTAATTTTTAGGCATAAAAATCTGCAATTAAACCACGTAGTTTAATTGTAGACCAATTAAGACGGTTTTTTATGGGGTGCTACATCCTGCTTATCATCCGCTGCATCTGATTTTTTCGGAACCTTTTTCTTGAAAGCGATAAAATTTAATTTGCTCGGTACTTTAACCTCACCCAAAGCATCCAATACCATTTTTTTATTAGGAAGCTCACCTTTATTTTCTAAAGCAACAAGCACAGCATTCAAGCTCGCTTCATCCTGAATAATACCTTTTAAATGACCATCTAGAGCCTTTAACACGCTATTGCACTGCTCTTCATCTAAAGCGTTGAATATCATAACTAAGTCATCGCTAGTCCTAATTATTTTTTTAAAGTGAGACTTTAAAGCTGTTAATACAAATTGACATTTCGTGTCATTGAGCGGCTCGAGTGCATCACGAAGCGCTTCAGCGTCTTTTATAATGCCTTTCAAATAGGGCTTTAATTTAATCAGGCACTTCTCATCATCAAGGTACAGAAGCGCATAACCAAGCTGTGGGCCATCCTGAATCATGGTTTTTAAGTAAGGCTTTAAAGCATTTAATACAAGTTGACGCTGCGTGTTTAAATAATATTGGTCATCCCCATCGATTTTTTTAAGGTACTGAAGTACATCGCCAAGCTGATAGCCATTTTTTATTATTTCTTTTAAATCAGGCTTTAAAGCTTTGAATACCTTTAAACACTGCTTATCATCAAGGTTCTGAAGTACGTCACAAAGCGCCTCACCATCTTTAATTATTTTAGTTAAATCAGGCAGTAAGACATCAAGTACAATATTTATCTGTTTTTCATCAAGATATTGGAGTAAAAAGGCAAGCTGTTGGCCATCCTGAATAATCTCGCTTAAATAAGGCTTTAAGATTTCTAATATAGATGGGTGTTGTGCTGATTCAATATACTGAAGTGCACCCCCAAGCTGATAACCATTTTGAATCACTTCTTTTAAATCATATTTTAAGGCTTCTACCAGGATTAGGCGTTTTGTATCATCAAGCGACTGAAGCACTGTGCCGAACTCCCCCTCCTTTCGTATCTCATCTTTTAATTCTTTCTCTATCTCGTCTAATATAACCCGACACTGTACATTATCTTTTAGCGCTTCTAATACAACGCGACGTTTTTCATACTTTAAAGGCTCGAGGATAGCAATCAGTTCTTCGGCGCTCTGAATGATTTGACTTAAATTAGGCTGTAAAGCTTTCAAGAAATCTTCGCACTGCGCATCATCAAAATACTCAAGTATCTCCCCAAGTACTTTACTATCGTTAATCATTTCATTTAAATCATCATGTAAAATTTCTAAATTAACGGCAAAGTCCTCTTCATTAAAATGGCAAAATGCAGCACCGAACCCTCGACGCCTTGCTATTTCGGCTTTCACATCATTCTTTAGGGCATCTAATATGATTTTACAGCCTTCATCCTTTTTAATCGCCTCAAGTAACACTCGGCTTTGTGCATGATTGAGAATCTCAAGCGCCTGACGAATCTGGAAGCCATCATACATTATCTCTTTCAAGTCATCCTTTAGCGTATCTAATACCATTTGGAACTGCCTATCATTAAGAAATTCAAGTAAAAAACCAAGTTGAACACCATCCCAGCACATATGAATCAAATCATGCTTTAAGGTGTCTAATATAATTTGAGACTGTGCATCATTAAGGGGCTTAAGTGCCTCGCTAAACTGCCCAATATTCCTAATAACCGCTTGTCGCTTTTCATTCAGTGCTTCATAAAAACAGGTGAATTTTGCATCGTTTTTGATGTTATTTTTAAGTTCAGTGGCAGCACTAAAAATAGCACCTATATTATTAATGTTAATTTCTCGTAATAAGACATCAACATCCAAAATTTCAGTAAATAATTGCTTTAACTGAATATCTTCAAGG
>JASJHH010000097.1:0-7031 GCA_033791145.1 Legionella sp. | reverse complement strand
TCAAGACATAGAAGTGTAAATAATTTTCTGGTTAATTTGTTATCTGGAATTGCCGCTTATTGTTTACAGCCAAAAAAGCCATCGCTTAATTTGCATCAAAACAGTTTAATTGGAGAGCATATTTAATCTCGAACTCACGTTTTTTAATGTTTTCATAATGAGTTGCCTCTTATTTTGTTAATCTGCCCTAATTAGGTGCTTTCCTTGTTTTCAGTATAGAACAAAATTTGAGCTATAATTTAGGTATAATAAAGTTCAAATGAGTTATTTTATGGCTATAGCATCTGAAGGTATTAATTTATATCTCGTGACAAAAGCGGGTTTTGAAAGTCTTGCCGGAAAAGACTTAGGCCGATGTTTAGTGGTGACCGTTGAAAATGGAGAGCTGCTTGATGTGACTTATCATGACTTGCTTAATAAAGATATGAAGTTAAATGCCAGTGATTTTAATTGTCGAAAATGCCAACAAATAGCGCAAGATAAAGGCGTTGATTTGCAAACAGGTGATGTGAATTTGTTGTATGCAAACCCTCAAGAATTATCTCGTATGATTAAAGATGCAACACATAAAATAAGAGCTGCTGATGAAATCATTCATGCTTATTTTGAAACACATCAAGATCAATCTAAATTATCTCGAAAAATAAGTGGCTTATCGCGCTCTTATTTACGTGATGAGAACGGTGATATTATTGAATTACAAAGAAAAGATGAGTGTCGTTTTGTTTGGCTAGATGCGCCGCCTACACAGCCGATGTTTGATAACTTACCTGAAAACACGAGTGCTTGCTTTGTCGTTGTTCCCGATAATCAAGGCGGCAATTTATTTTATATTAAAAAGGGAGCTCTCGAAGAAAGCAATGCTTTAGGTCACAAGACAAACTTATCTGCATATGAGACATATCAATTCAATAATCAAGCTTTGTCTAAAGCTGAGTTAGATAATTTTTCTGTTGATTTTGAGCATATTGCTGATAGCTCAAATGTTTATGGGAAAGGTGGATTTGGTCGGGTTAAAAAATCTCAATCGATTTCAGCTGATGATAGCTCAGAAAAAAAGGCTACGAAAATTCAAAAGCAAACAATAGGTCCGAAAGAAAGTTTGCAGGCTTTTAAACGGGAAGCCAAAATTGCTTATGATTTAAGTGCTGGGAGAGACGATGTAACAATACAAGGCAATAAAGCTTATTTTCATATGGACGTTTTGGGTCAGCCCATTTCTAAAGTCATGCCATCATCAATGGATGACAAAATTGATTTAAGTATTAAATTTTTAATCGAAGTTGCAATGCTTCACTCAGGCGATGCATCTAGGACTCACACGAAGTATGCACATCGAGATTTGAAAACTGCAAATGTATTAATAGATGATAAATCAGGAGAAGTCAGGTTAATTGACTTTGGTTTTACAACTGAAAATGTGACAACGAAAGATGGGTCTTTAAGTGGTACTGCTTTTTATGCGCCACTTGATCAAGGTGAGATTAATCGTTGCTTACCAAAAAACGCTACATCTGATGAAAAGCTTATAGAAGATTCAGATGATTATGAAGATGCTGCTGCCCTAGAATTACCTGATGTGGCAGCAGCTGAAGCGGCGAAAAAGCAGTCTTTTTTGGATGAATCATGGGGAGAAGAATCTGAGGTGTCTGATGACTCGCCCTATGAGGCCATGCCTACACAAGAACCGGCTCCTGTTCAAGAAAATAAAGATTGGACGCAAAGCCTGATGAACCCTGATAAATGCCTCACTAAAAACTATCTTGAAGATGATAAAATTGCAGCCTTAAGGACGATTTATTGCAATCCAAATCCTAAGCCGAGTTTAGAATTATCTATTTTTAATGAATCAACTTTTGCTCAGTTACCAGAACCTATCCAGGAAATATTTGATGCAACCACTATTGCACCACTTTTAACCGATGAGCGTCGCTCAGAGGGGCTCTATTTTTTTGCAGCAGTGATGATTTTTTATCAAAATAACCCTGGTTTATCTGATGATGCGTATCGAGAGAATATTCCGGAAATAAGATTAAATCCAACTCAATTCATAGATAAATACACACAAGCGCTAGAGCAAGATAATCACTCAATTCTATCGTTTGATGAGAGTCGAGCGTCTCCAAAAAATACATTAATTGAAGTCAAACCCATGCGTTCGACTTACTCTTTTAAGGATATTCTTAAAATATTCACAAACAAAGGCAACCGTTCGGTTTCACCCGGTGATGAGTTAGATGAAGCATCAGACAGCGAGAAAGATAAGTCTCCAAAAGGTGGTCCAAAGGGGGGTAGTTAAGTTTTTTTGGGTTTTGACTTAAGCTTTTCTTGCCAGGTCTGTAATGTCACATAAAATGCAGGTACAAAAACAACCGCCAAACAAGTTGATGCAAGCATCCCGCTGCTCACTGCAATACCGATAGAGCGTCTTGCGTTAGCACCTGCACCACTTGCAAAGACAAGCGGGAGCATGCCTAAAATAAAAGCAAACGAAGTCATTAAGATAGGTCGAAATCTTATTTTAGCACCAATAAGTGCCGCATCAATAATGGATTTACCATGAAGTTCTCGCTCTTCCCGTGCGACTTCAACGATAAGAATGGCATTTTTTGCAGCAAGGGCGATTAAGAGTAAAATACCGATTTGCGTGTACATATTATTTGAAATTTTTAAAATAAGCAGTACAGCAACGGTTCCAATTAACGCTAAGGGCACACTAAAGATAACCGCAAGTGAGGTCACCCAGTTTTCATATTGGCCTGCCAAAATTAAATAAACGAGTATGAGTGAGAGCCCAAAAATATAATAGCTCATGCTGCCCGCAACTCTTTCTTGATAAGCAGTACCCGTCCACTCAAACGACATGCCTTTCGGCAAAACCTGTTTGGCGAGTTTTTCGAGCACATCGATGGCTTGCCCCGAGCTATATCCTTCGGCTGCCATGCCGTAAACATTGCTTGAGGGGTATAAATTATAAAGTGAAATAATTGAGGGCCCAACTGCCGGATACATGTCGGCGAGCGTGCCTAAAGGCACCATTTCACCTTTGTTGTTTCTAACATGATAACGTCTTACATCTTCTACGCTCATTCGAGAGCTCGCATCAGCTTGTACATACACTTGAAACACTTGACCATATTTTGCAAAAAGATTCACAAAAGAAGATCCTAAATAGGTTTCTAGCGCATTGGTAGCGTCCCCTATGCTAACCCCTAAAGACTCAGACTTTTGCCTATCTATTGGGGCCAAAAGTTGGGGGACGCTGGCTCTAAACGAGGTCATGAGTTCTTTGAGTTCGGGCTGCTTATTGGCATATTTTAATAATTCATCGGTTGCATTTTGTAGTTTTTGATAATCAAAGCTACCGTCTTGCAACTCAATTTGCATTTGAAAACCGCCAGATAAACCGAGCCCTTGAATAGGGGGCGGGACCAAAACCAATACATTTGCATCCAATGTTTTCTTTGCGATTGCATTTAGTTTTTCATAGAGCGTTCTTAAGTCGCCATGTTTGCCGCGCTTGGACCAATCTTTAAATACGATATATATCGTACCGCCATTGGCAAGCGTTGCACTATTATCGAGTAGTGAAACGCCATCGATACCAATAATATTTTCAACGGCTTCAATGTGGGTAATTTCTGTTGTTATTTGTTCTAGCAGCGACTTGGTGCGCTCTAACGATGCGCCATCGGGCAGCTGAACATTCAGCATCATATAGCCTTGATCTTCAATCGGAATAAATCCTGTCGGAATGCGAGTGAGCCCTATAATCGCAAGCAGGACAAGTCCGCCCCCAATCAAGCAGGCTCTTCCGCTATGATGAACCAATTTTTCAATATGATGAACATAACGTTTTTCTAGTGGATTATAAAAATTATCAAAAGTGCGAAAAACAAAATTTTTCTTTTTGTTGGGATTTACGGGCTGCAACCACATAGCACATTGTGCGGGCTTAAGGCTCACTGCATTAATCGCACTAATAAATGCAGTTGCGGCAATCACTAAAGCAAATTGTGCATACATCGCACCGGTAAGCCCAGGAATAAACCCGGCAGGCACAAACACGGCCATTAAAACTAAAGTAATCCCAATAATTGGGCCCATCAGTTCTGACATGGCCAAAATAGAAGCTTCTTTAGGGGTATGCTTTTGTTCTATTTTTTGGGTCACCCCTTCGACAATCACAATTGCATCATCAATCACAATGCCGATTGCGAGCACAAGTGCAAACAAGGTGAGTAAGTTAATCGAATAACTTAAAACAAGCATGGCAAAAAAGGCACCAATAATCGTAACCGGTACGGTTGTGGCAGGCACTAAAGTCGCGCGTGCGTTTTGTAAAAATAATAAAATAACCAGTAAAACCAAAAAACCTGCTTCATAGAGCGTGTGGTACACCTCATGAATCGATGCATTTACAAACGTCGTGGTATCAAAAGGAATGCTATATTCAATGCCAGGGGGGAATTTTTTTGCCATTTCAGCAACAGTTTTTCGGACGTCTTTGGCAACGCTTAAAGCATTTGCTTCGGGTAATTGATAAATAGCAATGGCAGCCGTTGGTTTATTGTTTAACGTCGCAAATTGATTATAGCTAGACGCTCCTAATTCAACACGGCCGACATCACGCAGTCGAATAATTTTAGCGCTACTACTGACAGTATTCGTGATTTTTGCGGTTTGATTCGGATTGGTCGCATCACTTTTAACAATAATATCGGCAAATTTTTTGGGATCTGCAATTTGTCCGGGAACGTTCACAGTAAATTGATAAGCTTGTTGGCCTGAATCAGGTTGGCCTGCGATTTGGCCTGCAGATATTTGCTTGTTTTGGTTACTAATCGCATCAATCACATCACTAGGATTTAGTGCATAGGCATACATTTTTTTAGGGTCAAGCCAAACGCGCATGGCATAGTTTCCTGCACCAAATATGGTGACATTGCCAACGCCAGGCAAGCGTGCTAGCTCGTTTTGCATATTAATCGTTGCATAGTTATTTAAAAACAAACCATCATATTGATTGTCTTTAGCGCTCAACGTTACAAATTGCAGAATAGCAGTCGATTTCTTTTGGACCACAACGCCTTGTTTTTGAACGGACTCAGGAAGCTGTGCCATGGCCGCTTGTACTCTACTTTGCACCAAAACTTGTGCAAAGTTCATGTCTGTTCCAATCTTAAACGTAATAATGAGCGTGTAATTACCGCCATTTGTACTGGTTGACTGCATATATAACATGTCTTCAACGCCATTCACTTGCTTCTCAACGGGGAGCGCGACTGTTTTAATCAGTGTTTTGGAGTCGGCGCCAGGATAGCTTGTTGTGACTTGAATCGTTGGGGGGACAATTTCAGGATACTGTGAAATGGGTAATATTTTCATTGCAACCAAACCCAAAAAAACAATCACAATTGCAATCACATTAGATAATACGGGACGTTCAATAAAAAATGTAGAAATCATTTCGTCTTCTTCTTATTCTTTTCATCAAATATAGGCTGCACTAAATTGCCTTCGGATGCGCTTTGTAGGCCACTGACAATCACGTTATCGGTTGGTTTAAGACCTCGAGAGATAGCGCGTATGCCTTTTTCAAGCGGACCTAAATCAACGCGTTTGAGTAGAACCCGGTTTTCTTTGTTAATCAGCAGTAAATAAGGTCCAACTTGGTCATACTGCAGCGCTGTATCAGGAACAGTAAGCCTCGGTATGGCTGATTCAACAGCTATCTTGATTTGAACAAATAAACCTGGCAGTAAAACCAGTTCTTTATTGGGTAGCAGTGCTCTAAATTCTAACGTGCCGGTAGAGGCATTGAGGCCGGTATTAATAAAATCAAGATTGCCTTTAAATTTATAGTCTTTACCTGTAGGAAGCGTAATTTCAACTGGGACTTGCTTGATAACTTTCTCATCAATATCCTGCTCTTTGATTGCCGCTCTTAGGGTAATTAAGTCAATTTCGTTTAAATTAAAATAAACATAAATCGGGTCTAATTGCTCAATGGTCGCTAAAATTGTCGCGGCACCGTGACCCACTAAATTTGATTTGTCGACTAAGTGTCTGCCAATATGGCCATCAAATGGTGCTTTAACGCGAGTGTAGCTATAATTAATTTTGGCTGCGATTAAATTTTCTTTGGCTTTTTCAACTTCAGCAGTTGAGGCGTCACTTTTTGCAAGCCATTTTTGAACGTTACTGAGTGATGTCGCGTTTTGCTTATACATTTTTTTTTGGCGCGCATATTCTAGTTCGTCATACGTATGTATTGCTTTTTGTGCGGCAAGTGATGCTTTGGCTTCGTTTAATTTGGCAAGATAAGGCTCAGGCTCAATCACAAATAAGATTTTACCTTTTTTAATAAAAGTGCCATCAATAAAATCAATCTTATCTAAATAACCTTCGATACGTGCGACCAAATCAACCGCATTAAATGCAACGGTATTACCTGTTTGGGTGACATATTCTGACATTTTTCTTGAAATCGGATGCTGGACCTTAACCGAAGGCAGTGGAATTTTAACGGTTCGATATTTGGCATTGTAATAATTAAAAATATTAATGATTAATAAAATAATTAATATTATACGGGTTATTTTTTTAAATTTTTCTGCTTTAATTGAGTTAGCTGATTTGATTGAATTCATTTTTATCACCAAGTCGGGAAATAAAGTGTTTTAAATTGCGCTAATTTTGTTTTGGGTGCCTCATGATTTTTTTGTAGCAACAAATTACCCCAGTTAATTCTTTTTTCCATCTCGCACTTAATATTTTCAGGGATATAGTCATTGTTGTCCCGAATTTGCCAGCCGCCACCCAGTGCTCGATATAAACTCACGAGGGATTTAGGCACATCAGCTTTTGCATTCACCAAAGACGATTGTGTATATAGCTGCTGTTGTTGCGCATAAAGTACAGATGTATAGCCTGTTTCACCTTCTCGGTATTGAATTAAGGTGAGCTGGGTCGCTTTCATTGCGGCACGCACTGCTTCTTCATAGTGTTTAACTGCTTTTTTTGTTTCG
>JASJHH010000096.1:0-2791 GCA_033791145.1 Legionella sp. | reverse complement strand
AAAGTGGACAATATTGAGCATGTCTATTTTGAGCATCTTGGCGTTGATATTTGTTTTTCCATTAATTATTAAGCAGAAAAATTTTGTGCCACAAAATACACGTTTTTTTCATCACAATAGGCAGCTGCTAAATCATATTCGAGATCCTAAAATATTTATTGCTACCATTATTGGAGGGCTAAATTTTGCGATACTGATCAGCACTTATACCATTATGGGCTTCAAATTATCAGCACCGCCAATATCACTTCCAGCAAGTATCACTTCACTGATATTTCTGTGTTATTTAGGTGGTACATTATCATCCCAATTAAGTGGTCTTTGGAATAAACACTATTCATCTTTAGCCGGTATCTTTGTCGGCACACTGGTTTGTTTTATTGCGCTCATGGTTTTATTTGTAGAAAGTATGTTTGCCATTTTTATTGGCTTATTTTTATTAAGTAGCGGTGCTTTTTTTATTCACTCTCTGGCTTATGGTTATGTTGGAAAAAATGTAAAGCAGGGGAAATCTACGGCAACCGCGCTTTATCTTGTTATGTATTACAGCGGCAGTAGCATAGGTGGTTTTGTGTTGATATATTGCTGGCAGATTGGAGCTTGGAGCTTAGTCTTTATGGTTGCAACAATCACTTACCTAATTATGTCTATTTTGAATTTTTCTCTCGTGAAGCAATCACAAGCGGATATGAGAGCCTGTGTTAATTAATCTCGGCCTTGCGAATTCAAAAGCAATTAACCACTAAGGTACGAAGTAATAGAAAGATAATCACCTCCCCCATTTTGTTAGGTTTTCTTGGTGTTCTCTGAGTAGCGTAGCGACTTCGTGGTTAAACTTTTGGTATTAGACCTTGCCCGTGAAAATCTGCCTGAGGATGTCATTTTTGCATCTAAATTGATAAGGGGTATAGTACAAGTACTTGATTTATCATCTTCGGAAATTATTTATGATCAACATCAGAAAATACACTGAGCAAGATGCACAGGCAACTTGGTTGCTTTTTTTTAATACCATTAGAAATGTTAATATTCAGGATTATACTCAGCAACAAGTCGAAGCTTGGGCTCCTGATTCGATGGACATGTTTATCTGGAATAAAAGAATGGCAGATATTGAGCCCTTTATTGCAGAAATTGACGGTGAAATTGTTGGTTATGCGGATTTGCAAAATGATGGTTATATCGACCATTTTTTTTGTCATGATAAAAAACAAAAACAAGGTATTGGCCGAGCACTGTTTGCGCATATTTTTGAGGCTGGCAAAAAATTAAAAATTAAACAATATTATTCTCAAGTAAGTATTACAGCAAAGCCATTTTTTGAGCACTTTGGTTTTCAGGTAATGAGTCAGAAAAGCAATGAGATTAGAGGGCAAGAACTGACTAATTATCACATGCAAAAAAGTGACTAATTAGTTTTTGATACTTACTATGCTGATACTAACTATTATTGAACATCATCAGGCTATATAAAAAATATTATTTTCGGTATCACGAGAACTCTCTGTAAAGTACCTGTAAAACATCCGTATTATGGCTGAGTATTCAGCCGTTATTTGTCATGCTCACGTTTCATCTGCCAGTCGGCAAGTTCTACTAATACCAATAAAGCCCCATGACCACCGAATTCTAACGGTGCTTGATGAAAAGCTAAAATATCAGGGTGCTGAGCTAACCACAAAGGAACCTTTTTTTTCAGGATATGCTTACCAACGCCATGTAAGACACTGCAGCAGTACAAACCTTCTTTTTTACAACAAGTTATTAATGCACCTAATTCACGTTTTGCTTCATCTTGAGTTAAGCCATGCAAGTCTAAAATGATCTCTGGTGAAAAATCGCCACGACGTAATTGTTTCACTAGATATTTATCCGCATCTTGGCGGCTATAACGTACTGGTCCTTCTTCAGCCAAATGTGGTTCAAAGCCATCGGAGAAATGATTTGTTTCAAAAGACTCTTCGCGAATTTGTTTGACTACCTGCTTTTTCTTCATGTTTTTAGTCGGAAGTTTTATGGTATCCTGTTGTAACTTTTTGATACCCGAAAACTCAGCACTAAACAGTGAAAAGTCATCATTTTTATTTTTATCTGTCATAGTCTTTCCATAGCTGTTTTTTTATAGGGCAAGTCTACCTTATTTGGAGAATAAATTGGATACGATTTTTAGTGAAGAAGCCGTAAACGAACTGCTTACAGTACAAGATATGTTGCGTTGGGCAACCAGTGAATTTAATCGTGCAGAGCTATTTTATGGGCATGGTACAGACAATGCATGGGATGAAGCTGTACAGCTTATTTTACCATCACTGCATTTAGCAATAGATAGTAATAGCATTATTCTTCAGTCGCGTTTAACCCTACGTGAGCGAAGAATGCTGGTGGAATTGATCGTTACACGTATTGAAAAACGTATTCCTACTGCATACCTTACTAATAAAGCATGGTTTGCAGGACTCGAGTTTTATGTTGATGAGCGTACATTGGTTCCTCGTTCACCGTTTGCTGAGTTAATTGATGCACAGTTTTCACCTTGGGTGGAACAGTCTCCGAAACGAATTTTAGACCTTTGTACTGGTAGTGCTTGCATTGCGATTGCATGTGCTTATGCATTCCCAGAAGCAGAAGTTGATGCTGTAGATATTTCAGATGATGCGCTTGAAGTTGCTGAAATTAATATTCAAAGTCATGGTGTAGAGCAACAAGTATTTCCAATTCAATCAGATTTATTCTCTGGCATTGAAAATGAAAAATACGATTTAATTGTTTCTAATCCACCTTATGTTGATGC